>NZ_JBEOOG010000022.1:0-56174 GCF_040308965.1 Pseudoalteromonas sp. MER144-MNA-CIBAN-0113 | reverse complement strand
TTGAATCCTGAGAAAAAAGAAGAAATGCGGGCGGCATAAAATTTAACTTGAGGCGACAACTAACTTGAAAAACTCCGATACTTAATGACCTAAATCTGACGCGATATAAAATCGCTGCTACGAAAGACATTTATTACTAAAAACAATTTTTCACCACAGAGGTTCCCGAGGCGCTTTGCGCTACACAGAGGAAGATTGGTATTTTTTAAACATTTCTCTGTGAACTCTGTGTTCTCGGTGGTAAATACATATCTGACGCGATATAAAATCGCTGCTACGAAAGGCACTTACTGCTAAAAACATTTTTTCACCACAGAGGGTTCCGAGGCGCTTTGCGCTTCATAGAGGAAGATGGGTGTTTTTTAAGCATTTCTCTGTGAGCTCTGTGTTCTCGGTGGTAAATATTTATTTTTAATTAATGACTTTGCACGGCATAAAGCCCGCCTACATTAAATTCAGAAGGTAACCATATCAGTAGTCGGGAGTTTACCTCGCGTATTTGTGTTTAATATCCTAGACCTGACGCGATATAAAATCGCTGCTACGAAAGGCACTTACTGCTAAAAACAATTTTTCACCACAGAGGGTTCCGAGGCGCTTTGCGCTGCACAGAGGAAGATGGTTTTTTTTAAGCATTTCTCTGCGAGCTCTGTGTTCTCGGTGGTAAATATTTTTTAAATTAATGACCTTGCGCGGCATAAAGCCCCGCCTAAAGTAAATTTTGAAGGTAACCATATTAGTAGTCGGGAGTTTACCTCCCGCATTTGTGTTTAATATCCTAGACCTGACGCGATATAAAATCGCAGCTACGAAAGGCACTTACTACTAAAAACAATTTTTCACCACAGAGGATTCCGAGGCGCTTTGCGCTACACAGAGGTGGATTGGTATTTTTTAAGTATTTCTCTGTGAGCTGTGTGTTCTCGGTGGTAAATATTTTTTAAATTAATAACCTTGCGCGGCATAAAGCCCCGCCTAAAGTAAATTTAGAAGGTAACCATATCAGTAGGCGGAAGTTTACCTCGCGCATTTTAATCTGACATCTAAAGTCTAATTTCTTGTTTAAACACAGAGAAGTGAACGAGAGTAAATGAGAAAACAACGGGCTTCGAGTGACGAGCTGCGAGCTACTGCTAAAACCTTTGACCTAGTACCTGAAACCTAGGAACATAAAGCTCGTAGCCCGTAGCTCGCATCAAAATCTCAGGCATAAAAAAAGCCGCATAAAATGCGGCTTTGGGGGTTTAGTCTCACTTCACTTTGGGCGTGTCTCCAAAACTTAGTGAATACGTTACCAAGGAACTGTTTAAGACTAGATAGACTCTAATGCAATTTTAACCATTTCGTTGAACGTGGTTTGACGCTCATCTGCAGGTGTTGCTTCGCCGGTGATCACGTGATCGCTTACGGTGAATAATGCCATTGCTTTTGCGCCATACTCTGCAGCTACACCGTATAGGCCAGCTGTTTCCATATCAACCGCAAGTACACCTAGTTTGTCTAGGTCTTTGTAGAAAGTGTCATCAGCTTGATAGAAAGTATCGGTAGTAAATACGTTACCTACTTTTGCATCAATGCCTAAATCTTTAGCCGCATTAACGCCGTTTAAAAGTAAATCAAAGTTAGCAATCGCTGCAAAGTCAGTACCACGAACACGGGCACGGTTCACGTTAGAATCAGTGCTTGCACCTTGTGCAAAGATTACGTCGCGAATTTTAATATCGCTGCCAATACCACCACAGGTACCAATACGGATAATATTTTTAACGCCAAAACTAACAATAAGCTCACGAGCATAAATTGACATTGAAGGAATGCCCATGCCAGAACCCATAATGCTCACTGGCTTACCTTTGTAAGTTCCAGTAAAGCCGTACATGTTACGTACGCCAGTTACTTGCACTGCATCATCTAAAAAGTTTTCAGCAATATATTGTGCGCGTAGCGGATCGCCTGGCATTAATACTGTTTCGGCAAAATCACCTACGTTTGCACTGATATGCGGAGTACTCATTGATTGTTTTCCTTTTGTTTGGCTAAAAGCCCTATTACTTTAAAATAGCGAGCGTATTTCTAAGTTATTTAACTGTGTTCAGCTTATCAATAAAGCCATCACCATATTCTAACGCTTTAAGGTTAAACCATTGCGCAAGTGTTTGACCGATATCAGCAAAGCTATTGCGTTCGCCCAGTGGCATGTTGTTCATTCCTGGCTGGTAAGCAATAACTGGCACATATTCACGTGTGTGCTCAGACCCTGGAAAGGTCGGGTCACAGCCATGATCGGCGGTGATCATTAATAAATCATCTGGCTTTAGCTGATCTAAAATAGTTGGTAAGTAATCATCAAACTCTTTTAGCGCTTTAGCATAGCCAACAGGATTTCTGCGATGGCCAAACTTTTCATCAAAATCAACTAAATTGGTAAAAATTAAACTGTGATCCTGCGCAGTGGCCATCACTTCACTGGTTTTTTCTAGCAAGTTCATTAACCCTGGCGCTTTATGCTTTTGGGTAATGCCTTGGTGCGCATAAATATCTGAAATTTTACCAATACTGATTACTTCGCCACCGTCTTTTGCAAGTACATCAAGCAATGTTGGCGAAGGCGGTAATACTGAATAATCACGACGATTACCGGTTCTGGCAAAGTCTTGACTATTTGAACCCAAAAATGGCCGCGCAATCACTCGTCCTATATTCATTTCATCAAGCAGCGCCCGTGCGATTTCGCATACTTGATAAAGCTTCTCTAGACCGAATGATTCTTCATGCGCGGCTATTTGAAACACACTGTCAGCTGAGGTGTAACAGATTGGTTTACCTGTTTTTACGTGCTCTTCACCTAGCTGCTCTAAAATGGTGGTTCCCGATGCATGGCAATTGCCTAAAATGCCCGGAATACCTGTGCGAGCAATAAACTCGTCTACAAATTCTTGTGGGAAACTCGGTTGTGTTTTTGGGAAATATCCCCAATCAAATAACACTGGCACGCCAGCCATTTCCCAATGACCCGATGGCGTGTCTTTACCGCTTGAAAGCTCTTTTGCATAACCCCATGCACCTTGTGGCTCATTTCGGTCAGCAATTAAACAGGGTTCTTTACCAGCGGCTTCACATGCATCAACTAACCCTAATTTTGAAAGGTTAGGAAGCGAAAGCTTACTGCCAGTTTCGTCATAATATGCCTTGAGTAAATGTGCGAATGTATTAGCACCTACATCACCGAATTTATCTGCATCGGGTGCTGCGCCAATTCCTAAACTATCCGCCATTAAGATAATTGCTCTTGCCATTGTGACCTCACATCTGTTCTAGGTGGTTACTTTATCTGCTCTTCGATTTTTCCGTACAGGACATAAGTCCTGTTTCATAAAACCTAAACATTATAAATTTGCACTCTTAAGCGAAGCAAAAGAGATTAATCGTGTCTTTTTTGCTATTGTGATCTACCAACAATATATCCTTCTGTGTGGGTGAGAACTTTAGTGACACGAACTATTATAGCTATTGCAGGCGCATCGGCGTCCGGCAAATCTCTATTTAGCCAAACAATTTATAATGAATTGGTAAATGAGCTTGAACCAGGCGCTATCGCCATTATTGAAGAAGATGCTTATTACAAGGATCAATCGCATTTGCCGATGGCACATCGTACGCAAACGAATTACGACCATCCTGATGCATTTGAACACGAACTAATGCTTGAGCATTTAACACAACTTCGTAATGGCCACTCTGTTGAAGTACCAACTTATGATTATGCCCAACATACACGCAGCGATAAAACACGCCGTGTGGCTTCGGCTAAAATACTCATTGTAGAAGGTATTTTATTACTGAGCGATAAAGCGCTTAATAAAGAATTTGATATCAAGGTGTTTATAGATACACCGCTAGATATTTGTTTAATGCGCCGAATGCAACGCGACATGGAACAAAGAGGCAGAACATTACAATCTGTTGTTGAGCAATATCAAGCAACTGTTAGACCGATGTTTTATCAATTTATTGAGCCTTCAAAGCATAACGCTGATTTAGTTGTGACTCGAGGCGGTATGAATCGCGTTGCGATTGATATTATAAAAAGTAAAATAAAGTACATTTTACAAGAATAACAACGGGAAACGTTTGTATGACAACATTTATGAGCTTAGTAGGCATGATGGTGCTACTAGGCATTGCCTTTGCAGCCTCAACTAATCGCAAAGCAATAAAACTAAGAACCGTGGGTATCGCATTTTTAATGCAAATTGTGATCGGCGGATTTGTACTGTTTTTTGAAGCAGGCAAAAATGTATTAGCGAGTATGTCTCGCGCCGTTTCATCGGTTATTGGTTACGCCAACGATGGAATTAGCTTTTTATTTGGCCCATTAGCTTCGCAAGATACGCTAGGGTTTATTTTTGCAATTCAAGTATTGCCCGTTATTGTGTTTTTCTCAGCGTTGGTCGCTGTGTTATACCACCTAGGCATTATGGATTGGATTATTAAAATTTTGGGTGGCGGTTTACAAAAATTATTGAAAACCTCACGCACCGAGTCGCTTTCAGCCACAGCAAACATTTTTGTTGGCCAAACTGAAGCACCTTTAATTGTTAAACCGTTTATTGCAACCATGACCAAGTCGGAATTGTTTGCTGTAATGGTGGGTGGCTTAGCCACCGTAGCAGGCTCTGTAATGGCCGGTTATGTAATTATTGGTGTAGACCTTAAGTATTTAATTGCAGCCAGCTTTATGGCAGCACCAGGTGGTTTCTTAATGGCAAAAATGATAGTGCCAGAGACAGAAACACCTAAAGATGATTTAGCCGATATAGATTTAGGCGACGATAAACCGGTTAATGTTATTGACGCAGCAGCATCAGGCGCAGCAAACGGTATGCACTTAGCATTAAACGTAGGCGCTATGCTTCTGGCATTTGTTGCACTGATTGCGTTATTAAACGGTTTATTAGGCGGTATTGGTGGGTTGTTTGATTACCCTACATTAACGCTACAAGAAATTTTAGGCTACTTGTTTGCCCCTGTTGCATGGCTACTCGGTGTACCGTGGAATGAGGCAATTTTAGCCGGCAGCTTTATTGGTCAAAAGTTAGTAGTAAATGAATTTGTTGCTTACTTAGACTTTATAAATTATCGCGATACGTTAAGTGCGCATACACAAGCAATTGTTACTTTTGCATTGTGTGGCTTTGCTAACTTATCATCGATAGCCATTTTACTAGGTGGATTAGGCGGTATGGCGCCTAGTCGGCGAAAGGATATCGCACGCTTAGGGCTCAGAGCAGTGTTAGCAGGATCTATGGCTAACCTTATGAGCGCAGCAATTGCTGGGTTTTTCCTCTCGCTAGCTTAGAAACTTAATGAGATGATCCATCTGTTGCAAAACAATAGGATAGCGCTTTAAGGGGTTAAAGCACTATCTGACTTGAACGATACTTCACCAAGGGCCGCAAGGCCCTTTTATCGTTTTAGTACCTCTACTTTTTAAATCCTTTTAATATCTTCGTTAATTCTCACGTTCTCTCTACGATTAATACCAATTCGCTTAGTTAAGTAGTCTATTTTGAGGCTGGAAAACGTATTGATAGCAAGGCAGAAAATTTGTTATTTAGTTGTTCTCGGCAATTGCTCCTGCATTGCTCTACCTTCTGCATCCATGCAGTCGTAAATGAGAATTTTTTAACGCAGGTAGCGACACGTTTAGCCCCGTAAAATGATTAAGTATTATTCAGCACAGGCAGAGTGTTAAGGTCATTATGCCGTGCAGTTAATAACGGTGAAGAAATGCCTGAGAGACTAACGAGCAGTGAAATGCTATGCGTTTAGCTATGATGTCGGATAGCGATGAATTTAATTTTTAACGTAACGGTTAATGTAAGGTTTATACTCAGATTCAGCTTTAAGTTGCTTTAATGCTTGATTAAAACGTTCCACCACCACGGGTGAGGCAGCCTTATTAAAACCAATATAATTGCCTTTTAGCTCATCTACATGAATTTGTTTAAGCTTTACTACGTCATCCCTTGAATAGCCAAATGGTTCAGTTTGGTGGCCTATGGTAAAGTCAGATCCAATAATTAAATCGATACGTTTTTTAAAAAACAGACGCATAAATGAGTCTGCTTCACTAAATAGCAATAAGTTTTTATCAGCTACAAACCCAAGTCGACGCACCAGCATTTCATAAATATCGCCTCGTACTATGCCTAGCGAGTAGTTTTTAGCTTGGGTGATATCGTCCATGACAATATGTTCACTGGTTTTTAATTTATAAAAATAGGTTTGATTTGACACCAAGGGTCCAACCCATTTAAAAAGAGGCTCTCGCTCTTGCGTTTTTGCCAAAGAAAAAATGGCTGACTGCGGGTTACTTTGCACTAAGTGGTAAGCACGCTTCCAAGGTAGCATTATAAACTCGCACTCTAGCGCTGCACGGGCACAGGTATCTTTTACTATGTCATGATTGATACCCACCAATTGGCCAGTGCCATCTTGAAAGTTATACGGGGGAAAACTTTCGGTATAAATAACCAGTTTAGGCTCAGCAGCCTGAATTTTTTGGCTAAATAACAGCGCAAAAGCTAATAGTATAAATTTATAGATACACACCCCCTATGATTTAAGTAATAACTTTAACCTAGAAAACTCGTAGAGACTATTAATTTATAACGCTGTCTGTAATGTTAAAATAGCAGATGACTTAAATAGAAATAAAATGACGGGAATGTTAAAGCGGTGGTGTAATATTCTTAAATTTTGGGCACAAAAAAAGCGCCTTAAGCGCTTTTTTTCATTTTACTTAAAAAGTAAAATTATAGAGCTGTGATGTTATCAGCTTGAGGACCTTTTTGACCTTGTGAAAGAGTGAACTCTACACGTTGGCCTTCAGCTAAAGTTTTGAAACCTTCGCTTTTGATTGCTGAGAAATGTGCGAAAACGTCTGGACCATTTTCTTGCTCGATGAAACCAAAACCTTTAGACTCGTTGAACCACTTAACTGTACCTGATACGATGTTAGACATAGTATTATTCCTGATATAAAAATTAAATTGTGCCCTAGTGGGCGGTGTAGCAAAAAATGAGATGGTACTTAAAAACTTCAGGACGGTACTACAAGTATTACTTATACAACAACGAAATGGAGATTTATAAATTACATGCTTTCTTTCTAGCTGCGGCCTACTATATAGAGTTACAGTGACAAGTCAACCTTTTATGCAATTTAATTAATAAAATAACGCTCGTAACCCACTTTATACATTAAGTACTTGTTTAAGCAGCTTAAAACTCAAACTCTAACGCCATTCTAAAGCTATGATTCTTCTCTGACTGGCTGATTTCAGTAATAAAACCGGCTTCCCACTTTAATTGTTTTTGCCCATCAAAGCGGTGTAAACCAATAAACCCTGGACCAATACCCACAAAGTCTTCCCCTAAATACATTTCAATCGCAGGTTGAAATGCAGCACGATAGCGGTAACGATACTGCGCTCTAAACTCACTTTCCCACTCGTTTTCTATGTCTTGCCCCCACTCGTACACTAAAAAGGCATTAAGCGTTAAACTGGCGCGATCTATCTCTTTTTCAACTACAAATCCCGTTGTGGCTTCAAAAACATCTTTGGTGTGTTGTTTTTCTAGTTCAAACAAAGCGCCCCAATCGGCCCATAATCGGCCTTGTTCTATTAGTTGCCATCTAAGCTCCAATTCATATGCTTGTAAGCCAAAGTCGCCGTTGTCGTCTCGCTCACCCACTAAATAACCTTCTAGTGCCATGGTATCGTTAATTGCCCCGCCCAACCCTAAACGCTGCGCTAAAATATTGCCGCTGTCAGTTTGGTGCGATACGAATCGCCATTCGACCTCGCGTTCAAACGGTAAAACGTACGGGTGATATACTTTATCCACCACCATTCCGTCGGCGTGCGCGTATGTGGGTATCAATAAACCAATTAACATAGCACCTGCAAATAACTTCATTGCCTTCATGATTGTTCCTTAGCCATTGATTTAGGAATAAAATAACAAACAGATAAAAAGACCACGCTGCTTAGGATATAACTTAAAACACTGGTTAAATTAGGTGTGGCCTCATAACCAATAAACGCACGCAACATACGCCCAAACTCTGAATTTTCGGTTAAAATAGCACGTAAATCCCAAACCGTTGCGGTGGTTGCTATCACATCAATTTGACTGGCTAAATCCAGTGCTACCACTAGTTTTGCTGCACTATTTAGTGCTAGTAAAAGTAAAATAGGGGAAAGTCCGAAACGCTGTTTAATGGCACTCAATAAAAAGTACAGCAACACACTAAAACTACTGCATATTCCAAGCCCTAAAAAAGTGCCAATAAATAAGCTTTGTGCCGCTTCGTTGCTTTGCCAAAATCCAATTAAATAAATTATGTAATGACTCAAATAAAGCGTCATCACACTCATAATTGCGATAATAAAAGCAGCTGTTGCTCGTTTAACGGCGTAGTGCAGTGCACTGAAAAAAATTAAAATACACAAGCCAATCTGAGTATATTCTAAACCTTGGTAATCGAACCAAGGACTAATAATCGGGGCGCTTTTTACAAATAAAAATGTTAAGCCTATACCTAAACCAAGCATACCCAGCAACCGTAGCAAACTTTGCTTGGCAATCACTTGCAGCAAAATAAGTAAAATGGCCACCGGCAGTAACTGATTGAGGCTCATCACTAAACTAGTTATTAGCATTGGGTTGCTCCTTATCAGTGACAATAACAGCACCGCGCGCAGTATTTGGCGAAAACTCACCAAAAAATTCATAGCGGCCAGGTGTTAATGGCCCAATATAAATCACGCTTTTACGATTAGGGTAAAGCACTTTCTCTCGGTTGAGATCAAAGCTGTCGAATTCTTCAGGCGTACTATCTTGATTTTCGATTAACAAGCGTACCTTTTTATTAGCTGGCACGACGATTTCTGCGGGGTAAAACAAATGATCTTTAAGTACAACTAAATACTCTTTGCTAGCAACATTAAATGACAAAAATATGCAGCAATATAAGTAAGGGCTAATAAGTCGTTTAATCACATTTAGCTCCTGCAAAAACCACCTGCACCTTTAAGCCGCCCAAAGCGCTTTCCGTTAAATTAATCTGGGCGTTATAAATAGCGATAATATGCTGAACTATTGCCATGCCCAAGCCAGCTCCCTGCTCACCTGAAGGATGTTGATCGCCGCCAACGCGATAAAAGCGATTAAATACTCGTTTTTTTTGCTCATCCGTCATACCTGGGCCACTGTCTTCTATTTGCCAAATACGCTGCCTGTGCGTTTGATTTAGGGTTATTTTTATTTGTCCATTTGCTGGCGTGTACTTAATGGCGTTACTGAGTAAATTTGAAATCAACGTCACTAAGGTAAATTCATCACCATTAATAATAAAGTCATCCCCATCAAGGCTGATGGAATGATTTTTAGCCGCCAATTTATCATATAACTGGCTAACCACGGCTTGGCTAATGCCCAATAATGACTGTTCTTTAAATTGCTTTTGCCACTGCTCTGGCTGAGTGCGTCCGAGGATCAACATTTGCTCTACGATATTGGTGAGTCGATTAATACCTTGAGTCATGGCTTGTAACTCTTGGTTATCACCTTGCTGCGCCGCAAGATTATGCACATTTATTTTTAAGCTACTCAAAGGAGTACGTAACTCATGGGCCGCATCAGAGGCAAAAAAGCGTTCTCGTAAATAGGCGGTTTCTACGCGTTTAAATAAGTCGTTCAAGCGGCTGATCACCGGTTTTATTTCTTCATCGGTTACCTGCCAATTAATAGCAGTGAAGTCATTTGCTTGGCGCTGTGCTAGTTGCCTTGATAAGCGCGTTAATGGGGCTAATGCGTACTTCACAAAAAAGCTAATAAATAGCGCAAGCAAAGGAACCGCCCATAACATGGGTAACATGGCTGATAAAATCACCGCCTCGGCAAGCTCAAACCGCTTAGCAATCGGCTCGGCAACAATAACAGTGCGTAAAGAAGTAGCAAAAACGAATACCCGCATTCGCTGCCCTGCAATATTAAGCGTTTGAAAACCCGCTTGATATTGGCTCAAATCAAGATTTAATTCGTCAGAACCGCTAAGTAGCTCACCACTTTGCCAAATTTGATACAGTAGCTGGGCGCTTTCTTGCATTTTTGGCGCCATAGCGTTAATAGATAGAGGCTGTTGCATCAAGACTCCAGCCACCACTTTTAGCTCACTATCGAGTAATTGCTCACCATGGCTCATACTTTTTTGATAGCCTTTTACTAAAGCTAAAAAGCAGGTTAACACCATCATTGACAGTAAGATAAGTGTTAAACGCTTACGAATTGACATAGAGCATGGTTACCTTTGTAAATTCAAGTTTGTGCAATCTAGGGGGGGGTTAATCACGTGAGCTATCTCTTTCCCACAACATAGCCAATACCACGGAGAGTTTTAATAAAATCGCTGGGGAATTTTTTTCGTAGGTGATGAATATGCACTTCAATGGTGTTGGAGCCGACTTCTTCTCCCCACTGGTATAGCTTGTTTTCTAGCTGCTGTTTAGATTGCACTCTGCCTTGGTTTTCTAATAACGCTTTTAGCAGCATATATTCTTTGCGAGGCAAAGAAAGCGGTTCATTGGCTAAAGTGACCGTGTGTGCAGACGTATCCATGGTCACTTCACCACAGTGTAATAAACTTGACTGAGTTTGATTTACTCGCCGGCTCGCCACACGCAAGCGAGCAAATAACTCGGCGGGCTCAAACGGTTTAGCTAAATAATCATCAGCGCCCATATCAAGCCCTTGCACCTTGTCATCTATGCTACTGCGCGCAGTAAGTATCACCACCGGAATGATTTTTTTTTGCGACTTTATCTGCTTTAAAACTTGCGAGCCATCACCATCGGGTAAACCAAGGTCAAGTATCACCATTTCTATTTCGCCACTGCCTAAGCATTGCAATGCATGCTTAACCGTTGCGCTATGCTCTACACTATAACCTTCTTGGCGCAATGAGCGACAAAGCGCTTGGGCTACAAGGTGATCGTCTTCGACTAATAATAAATGCATTGTGGCGTGTGTTATCTCTTTAGTTTTTTATCAACTTTAGCTAATAATTGGCTAATGGCTTGCTGACGATATTTGTCCGCTTTGGGGCGAGTATCACGAATGCCCGCCGCTTGTGCAACTAACAAATGGGCTTTAGCTTGTTTGTATTGGCGTTCATCATATAAAAATTCACCATATAAGTAATTAGTATCAATGCCTTTTTGGTTAAAAGCGAGTGCTTGCTTAAATAATTTATCTGCGGTGTCATCATCACCAAAGCCAATAGGCCAACCGGGCACCTTACTGTATAAGGTTGCAAGGCTTGCATACGCTGAGCCCCCTAAAGCACTGTCGTCTATTTTAAGGGCTTGTTCTAATGACGCCTTTGCATCTTTAGCATAACCGAGCGCCCCTAAACCACCTTTTGCACCAGCAAAACTGGCCAGCACAATGCCATTCCACGTATAGCTATTTGCCGAATCCGGATAGTGTTTCGTAAACTCACTACTTTGCTCACTTAACGCTGTAAACGCTTTAATTTGGGCATCGTCTTTAAGTTCATAATTAGCCACCGCCCATTGCTGTTGGATTGCCAGTAAATCACTTTGCTCATCGGCCAGCACCGGTGATGAACTCACGCACGCTGCTATAAAATAGCTCACTAAATTAAATTTTTTCATCATAAGATCCTCTATTAACCTAAAAACTGCTTTATTTTAGGTAGTTGCTTTGCAATAGCGCTATCAACAACACGCGGAAATACGCCATTAATACGGGCAAATAATTTCTCAGGAAAACCAATAAATCGTCTGGTTTTATTTGAGTTTAATAACGCAACTAACTCATCTGCCACTAACTGTGGAGAGTCCATTTTGTTACCTAGCGCCTTATTCATTGCTCGTGTTTGTGCATTATTAATATCTGTATCGGTAGCTCTTGGTGCTAAATAGCTTACTTTAACGGGCGTATCTGAAAGCTCTCGAGATAGCGCTTCGCTAAAACCACGCAAACCAAATTTGCTCGCGCAATATAAAGTTTGATACGGATAACCTATGCTGCCAAACGACGAGCCGACATTAATAATATGCCCCTTCGATGCGTGCAACTGCGCTAAAAACAGCTGACATAACTTCATAGGAATAGCCAAGTTAGTGTTCAATATCTTGTCGATTTGTTCACTACTCGATGCACTTAAGCTTTGCATCACATTAATGCCTGCATTGTTTATCAGTAACTTAGCGCCACCTAGTTGCTTAGCTTTAATGGCTAATGCCAACATGTTTTCGGCAACCGTTAAATCGCCGACAAAAACCATACTGCCAGGACATTGGCTACTTAACGTATTGAGGGCATCACTATTTCGCCCTACCAAAAGTAACTGCCAACCTTGGCCGTGTAGTGTTTTGGCAATGGCTTGACCAATTCCACCTGTCGCACCAGTTAATACACATAAGCCGGTATTCATGCATGTTGCTCTTGTGCTGATGCTTTAAAAAACGGCTCGTCATCTAAAGCGCGAAAAATATCGCCGTACAAACGGTAAAAACATTTTGCGCCATGTAAAATAGCCTGCTGATCCGCCTCGTCAGTAATTTGATTCATTAGGTTTTCAAAAAACTTAACATGCTCTATATCAAGCGCGCCGTGAGAGGTTAAATAGCTAAACGCTTTTTTAGGAAGTCCTACTGCATTTGCTATGTTTGATGCGGCACCGTCGGCTAGCGCAATTGAAGTTCCTTCTAATACGTGAACCATGCCAAAAAAGCTAAGCGGATTTTTACGTGCAATACTATCGTAGGCATACGACACCATCATTTCAGTGGCGAATTGTGGCTGACTATGGCGCACACATTCTTTGTCAAACCCACAGGCTGCAATATCGTTTAGCACCCACTCTTGATGACCAATTTCTTCTTCAATATATTCAGCTACCGCTTCGCGTAACCATTCTTGCTCGTCAGTTAAACGTGCGCCAAGTGACATCATTAAAGGAACGGTGTGTTTTACATGATGATAAGCCTGCGCTAAAAACGAGGCATACTCTTCAAGCGTTGCTTGTCCGTTAAATACACGCTGTATAATTGGCGCAGCTAATAAGTACTCACGCTCGTTTTGAGTTTGTGCTTTTAATGTATTAAAAAAATCACTCATGGATCACTTCTCCAAGTCGGTAGAACTGTTCAAAAATAGGGCTATAGTGCTGACTAATTGCCGCTCGTTTAGGGCGATTATTAGCGGTTAATAATCCTTGCTGCTCGTTTAAAGGTTGGGCTAAACGGTGCCACTTTTTAATCTGTGCGTAGTCAGGAAGTTGCTGGTTTACTGTTTTTAAATGTGCTGTTAATTGCGCATCACTAAACTTGGGAGCCGCATAGATAAGCGCGCTTAAAAATGGCTGGCTTTCACCAAACACCACCGCTTGCTGTATCGCACTTTGGCTTAAAATTAATGATTCAGGCCATTCGGCGCTAACATTGCGCCCCATACTGGTGATGATCAGGTTTTTTACTCGCCCTTTGATGTACAGCTTATTATTGCGCTTAGTTACTAAGTCGCCAGTGGCGTACCAGGTATTTGGGTTATGCGGCGCTTGATTTAAATACCCTAAAAATAGCTCACCCTTTATGTACAACTGGCCTTTTTCGATTTTGGTTTGTATGTGCGGTAGTACAGTGCCGGCACTCTTTAAATCATCATTTTTGGGCGTATTTAAACTTACGACAGATGCCGCCTCTGATAATCCATACCCCTGATAAACAGGTAAATTAAGCTCTCTGGCGGTGGCAATTAAAGCATCACTCACGAGCGCTCCGCCAACTGCAATAAACTGTAATGACTTTGGCGGCTGCCAACCTTGTTTTGCAAACGCAATTAAACACGTTAATAACTCAGGCACTAAAATAAGGGTGTTAGGTTTTACACTATCGATTGCGCTAATGAGTTTGTTAGGGTTTTTTAACCCTGAGCCAACAAAACCTAATTCGTTTAATGGCATTAAATGTACACAACCGCCACTTAACAAAGGCGCATACACACCGGCTATATTTTCCAGTAGTACTGGCAGCGGAAGTAAGCATAAATGCACAGGATTGCTAATGTTTATTTGCTCACATAACGACTTAGCTACCTGCATCTGGCTTTGTGTTGATAAGCACACCCCTTTTGGCTCGCCAGTAGAGCCTGAAGTAAAGGTAATTTTTTGCGTACCAGTAAAATAGTCCACAGGCTCAATCGCATCGAGCTGATAAATATAAAGGGTATAATGCTCAAATAATGTTACTGACAGCGAATGCTTACCTAGCGAATGACGAGGCATATCACTAATAAAAAACTGCGCACCGCATTGAGCTAACACATACTGTGTTTGCTGCTGACTAAAAAAATGGGCAATAGGCACCGCAACCTTGTTGGCAGCGCTGGTTGCGGCATCCACAATCAGCCAAGCGGGTGTATTATCAAGCTGAAAGGCCATTGCACCAGAGTCTAAAGCGGTAAAAATAGCTGTCAGCTTATTGGTTTCTTGTTGTAACTCCAAAGCGCTTATAGGCAGTACCTGATTGGCTAAGTAGCTAACAACCACGGGCTCATTCGCTACCTTATTAATATTATTTAATAGGCTCATAAGCACTCCAACGCAGTCATCAATGCATTAATTTGTTGTGTGTTTTGCTGTTTAATATTTAACAGCATGGGTGTGTTTAGCACTTGCTGATGTGCCTGCGCTAAATCAACAATGCACACCGTTGGCTGGTTCTCATAATAACTACCCCAGCTTTTTGGCTGTTCTACTACACTGCCATTAGCCAGTGCAATTTCGTTGCAGCTTACACCTAGTAAACGTAATAAGGCGCGTACTTTATTGGTAGCACAAAACACTAAGTGGCTCGCGCCAAAGCCGCACAAAGCTTCATTTACAATAATAAAATGAGACAACGTGGCTTTTCTGTGTATTGAATAAAGATTACCTAACTCAAACACTTTACTGCGCTGTGTGCCCATTGGTAAAAACTGCTCAATGGGCGCTGCTAAATATTGTTCAATAAATAAAGGAGAAGTGGCGTTTCTAAGCCCTAATGTGCAATGCCCTTGCTGAATTTTATACTGACAGAGTAATGGCATAAATGAAGTTAGGCTGGCATTGTACGCAGCTAAAAAGCCTTGTTTTACTGTATCTTCAAGGCGCTGACGGTGTTCATCACATTCTCTGGCGCTCACAAACTGTGTGAACGACTGAAAAAGTGCTGATGATGACTGTTGTTGTTGAGCTAGTTGCATAAAAGCATCGCCTGTATTAAATCTATAGATAGAATTTAATAGGCGAAACTTAAATAAAACTTAAGGTAAATTAATTTTTTAAAAAATTTAATTTAGACTGGCTATCACGGTTTTATTTCGGCCCGTTTCTTTTGCATGATAGAGCGCTTTGTCAGCACATTTGTATACTTGATCAATATCATCACTGTGCTGCGGCCATGTAGCAATGCCGATGGAGACATTTATACAACCAACTTTGGCCATCGGTGTATTCGCCACTTCATTACGTAACCGCTCAGCAATAACAAACGCGCTATCGCTATTTTCGTTCGGTAATATAAGTAAGAATTCCTCGCCACCTGTTCGCGCGACAATATCATCTTTGCGAGATACCTGCTTGATCACACACGTTAAAGTTTTTAGTACCTCATCGCCCACATCATGGCCAAAAGTGTCATTAACCCGTTTAAAAAAGTCGATATCTATTTCTAGAACCGCAAAGGGGATCTGTTTTTGAATTAATTTATCTAACAATAAATACAAACCTCGCCGATTATGCGCACCAGTTAGCGGATCGGTGAGTGCATCTTGGCGTAATTGCCCCATTTGTAACTGCAATGTATTCACTCCCTCTAACATTGCTGCTTTAAGTTGCTGCGCTTCAAAATACCATGATTTAATGTCTTTTAATTTATTAACATTATTTTCGTCATTTAATAAATGTGAGCTGTCAGCTAAGAGCTTTAAAGGTCTTGAAATAAAGTGCGCTAAAAGAGCAATAGCTAGTAACATCATAAGTACTAAAGGAGTGATACGTTTAAAAATCTCGATCCCCAACACATCTAAATAGGCGAGTGTGTCTTTTAATGGACGCTGAGCAACTATTCCCCAGTTGGCTATTTCTACAGGGGCATACCCTGCTAACATAGATATATTGTCACTGTTTTTTACTAATTCTTTCCCTAAGGAGCCACTTAACACAGCAGTGATCACTGAATTATTATTGACCTGTTCACCAATACGTTTGCTATCAGGGTGGTAAATTAGTTTTTTGTTCGCATCTACAACATAAATGTACGAACCACCAGAATAGTAATGCTGCTCTAATAGTTCACTTAAAATATTAGACTCCTTTAAATATAGCGTTCCTCCAATATAGCCCATATATTTGCCGTTTTTATCAAAAAATGGACTTGAAATAAAAATCACTAAGTTATTTTCAAGTGAGATATAAGGGTAACTGACCAGTGGTTGTTTTTTTGCAAGTGCTTGCTGCGCACCAATAGAAGAAGATGTGACGCCGAGCACATTCGGTAAATAAGGTGAGGTTGCCACCGTTATACCATTTTTGTTAATAACAACTGAGTTAAAACTATTGGTTTGCAAATGAAGACGCTTTACTTCCTTCTCTAACAATACATTGTTATCAAGATCTGCTTCTATTATTTTTGCAGAATATGCCAACTGTTGAAGTGCAGACTCTAAAAAATTATTCGTTGCTGAGGCCAGTTTATTAGCATAAGCGTAATTACTTTTTAGGGTGTAATTAATCAACTGCTCTTTTTGTACTTGATAAGTAAGATAAAAACTACTGCCTAGCGCAATAACAACGGCCGAAAGCGCTAAAAATAAAATGAGTTGTCTTAATTTTAAGGTAGTTTGAAAAGGAAAACGCAAATTGAATATCACTCTGAGTAAATAAAACGACTGCTATATTGCACGCGCACATAATACAGAAATTAAACTAAGTAGCCTAATTTTTGTTATTTTTGGAATAATAAAATGACATTTATTATGTATGTTGAGTTTTGCAGTTAAGCTCAATAATAGTTAAGCTGCGTGTACTTTATTTTTATTTAGCTTGAGGTGTGTGTTGCTAAATAAGTATCTGTTGTCGTCTTCTGTTTTTTTAATCGGATGTTTTATGCCACTAAAATCTTCTTTTGCCGATCCTGCACTGTCACTTAAGCAGCAACTTGGGCAAAAGCTCATGCTCGATTTACGCTATTTTTGCCATCAAGGAAGCAGTGAGCGTTGTAGAACGGCACTCACTGAGCTACCTGATGAACTTGCTAAAGCAATTAGCCGTTATGATATTGGTGGGGTTATTTTATTTTCCGAAAACACCCAAAGCATAGAGCAAATAATTAACCTTAATCAGCAACTGCAACAAGCGGCGTCTCACTCTAAATCAGGCTTACCGCTTTTTATTTCAATTGATCAAGAAGGTGGACGCGTAGCACGACTGCCACGTGATGTGGCCACTTCATTTACCGGTAATATGTCAATTGGCGCCACCTATCCAGAGCATGGCACTTATTTCGCCACCCAAACCGCGAATGTTCTTGCCACGGAGCTTTCAGCATTGGGGATTAATGTAAATTACGCGCCAACCGTTGATGTAAACATGAACCCAGACAATCCTGTCATTAATGTCCGCTCTTTTAGTGAAAACCCAAATGATGTAGCAGTATTAGGTGCCGCACAAGTTAGTGAATTTGAAAAAAATGGCATTATTAGCGCACTAAAGCATTTTCCTGGGCATGGCGACACCAATGTAGATAGTCATACTGGCTTGCCTAAAGTGATGCATTCAAAAGAGGTGATTTACGCACAAGATTTAGCGCCCTTTAAACACATTATTGAGCAGCATAGTCCGGGCATGGTAATGACTGCGCATATTCAATACCCTGAGCTTGATAGCAGTACATTAACCAATGTAGACGGTAAGCAAATGATCAAGCCCGCGACAATGTCGCGTAAAATCATGACCGATATTCTACGTAAAGAACTTAACTATCAAGGTGTGGTGGTAACCGATGCACTTGATATGGCAGGTATTAGTCACTTTTTTAGTCCAACTCAAGCAATTATAAACACCTTTGCCGCTGGGGTTGATATTGCGCTGATGCCAATAGAGATTAGAACGCCAGATGACATTAAAAAGCTCGATGCTCTCATTGAGTCATTAGTCAATGCGGTTAAATCAGAGCAACTAAACGCACAGGAAATTGCGCATTCGGCACAGCGTATAACCTCACTTAAAAGTAAATTTAAATTAAACGCTTTTCCTGATCCCATTAAAGCATTAGCCAATGCTAAGCACATTATTGGTAATAAAGCACATCGCGAATTAGAAGCGTCACTGGCATTAGCGGCGATCACCCAAATAAAAAATAACAACAACACCTTGCCACTTAAGCTTACTGCTGGCCAACACATTCATATTATTATGCCCGATACGCGTAAATGTATGGCCATACAACAAGCCATAATGGCGCTCAGCTCACACGCATTAGTTTATAGCTGTAGCAGTTTACAAGGTTTTGACCCAATCGATGCTCAGCGAAATATAAACCAAGCTGATATTATTATTGCCGGAAATGCCACGCCTAATCAAAGCGCGGTGGAAATTGGCGGGATGGATGATTTAGCCGATAACCCAGACTTTGCCCTCAATAACGCAGAGCAACCTAAAGCACTTGAATCATTACTTAAAATGGCTAACAAGCAACAAATACCCACCGTGTTTATTAGTTTGCGAGCCCCTTATGATATTGCTCAGTTTGGCGATTCTGCCGATGCAGTATTAGCTTCATATGCTTATAATATTGACGTAGACAAAAACGAGCAAGTATCTGGGCCTGCATTTACAGCACTTGCTAAAGTATTACTCGGTCAAGCCCCTGCTAAAGGCAGCTTACCGGTAACTATTAAACAATCAAAGAGCCACTAATATGAAACTCAATTGTGACTTAGGTGAAAGCTTTGGCGCGTGGAAAATGGGGCTTGATGATCAAGTAATGCCGCATATTGATATGGCAAACATTGCCTGTGGTTTTCATGCGGGCGATCCTAGCGTTATGGCCAATACTCTTAAGCTCGCTAAACAGCATAATGTTATGATTGGCGCTCACCCAAGCTACCCCGATAAACAAGGATTTGGCAGACGCTCAATGAACCTGAGTGTGGCCGAGCTCACTCAGTGTTTACACTACCAAATAGCTGCTCTTGATGGCATGGCAAAGGCACAAGGATTAACCCTTCGTTATGTCAAACCCCATGGTGCGCTTTACAACGACATGATGAAACACCAGCCACTACTTAGTGCTGTGATGGGCGCGGTTGCCAGTTACCCTGCTGATCTAAAATTAATGATACTTGCCACGGCCGATGCTAAACACCACCATACAATGGCACGTCACCTTGGACTAACGCTTGTTTTAGAAGCGTTCGCAGACAGGCTATATACAGATCAAGGGCACCTCGTAGCACGAAATATAGCAGGCAGTGTGCATGATAAAGCAGCATTATTGGCACAAGTTAAACAGCTTTTGGCCAGTAACAGTGTGACTACCCAGTCAGGAAAATCGTTAAAACTTAACGCCGATAGTATTTGTGTGCACGGTGATAACGCCCAAGGTGTTGCGCTTATTGAAGACATTAAGGCACTTTGCAGCGCAAGCGTATAACTTCCTCTAAGCTGTAAACCCCCTTTACAGCTTTTACTTTCTTTTATCACCTTCATTCATTGGTAGTTTTAAATACTGGCTTCGTCGCATCTGACTGTTAATTATCCCTCTCCTACCCTATAAATAGAGCAGTGATTTAAAACAGGGATAAATAATGAAAACGCTTTTAGCTATGAGTCTTATACTGGGCAGCAGTCAATTAGCTGTTGCCAATACCGATACATTACAACTTCAAGATATCTTCAATCTTGAATATGCCAACCAAATAGACATAACAGAAGACGGTAAAACCGTGTATTTTGTCCGCAACCGCATGGATATTAAAACCGACCGTAAAGTAGCCAATATTTGGTCTGTTGATTACAGCACAGGGCAACTACAACCATTAACTTCTGGTGTATATATGGATTACTCGCCAGTAGTCTCTCCTGACGGACAGCGACTTGCTTTCATATCAAACCGAGATGGTAGCAACCAAATATATATTAAATGGTTAAAAACAGGGGCTATCGCTAAGGTTAGTAATTTAACTAGCAATCCAAGCTCACTAACTTGGACTCCTGATTCAAACCAGCTGGTGTTTAGTATGTTTGTTCCAATGGCGGCGTCTGCGCCTGTCAGCTTACCTGGAAAACCAAAAGGTGCCACGTGGGCAGAGCCTGCTAAATATATTGACGATGTTTATTATCGTGCCGATGGAGGGGGTTATACTGAAAAAGGGTTTAGTCAATTATTTACACTTGATGCCAATGGCGGTAATGCTCAACAACTCACCAACGATAATTTTAATAATGGTGGGGAAGTCAGCTTTAGTAAAGACGGTAAAACATTGTATTTTTCTGCTAATCGCAATGAAAATAATGAATTGAAGCCCACTAACACTGAGCTCTATCAACTCGATTTAGACTCGCTAGCCATTTTCCCTCTAACTGAGCGTAATGGGCCTGATCAACAACCTAAAGTGTCACCTGATGGCAAATACCTTGCCTATACAGGGTATGACGACAAGCGTACTAATTACGAAAACACCCAACTCTATATTCGCGATTTAAAAACAGGGAATACTCAAAGCCTAACCACCGATTTTGATAGAAGTGTTGGCCAAATTAAGTGGAGCGCGAACTCAAAAGGGCTTTATTTTAGCTATGCCGATGAAGGGCAAACTGCGCTGGCTTATCAACCTCGAAGTGGTAAACGTAAGGTGATTACCGAAAAAATAGGCAGTGTGGCGTTTGGTCGCCCTTATTCTGGTGGTGATTTTGATATTAGTGAAAATGGTGACATTGCGTTTACACTGGCTGATACCCAGCGCCCTGCTGATGTAGCTACAATAAAGAGAGGTACAGTAAAGCGTTTAACCGATTTAAACTCAGATGCACTACAAACTAAACAGCTCGCCAAGGTTGAAGAGTTATGGTTAAAATCAAGCCATGATGAGTTACCAATACAAGGCTGGGTTGCTTACCCGCCGGGTTTTGATAAATCAAAAAAATACCCACTGGTGCTTGAAATTCACGGTGGCCCTGTTGCTAATTATGGCCCGCACTTTAGTGCCGAAGTACAACTATTTGCCGCTAGAGGGAACGTGGTTTTATACATGAACCCACGTGGTAGTGATTCATACGGTAAAGAGTTTGCGCAAACCATCCATCATAATTACCCAAGCAATGATTACGATGATTTAATGACTGGGGTTGATGCGCTTATTGCAAAAGGGTTTATTGATGAATCTAAGTTATTTGTAACCGGTGGCTCTGGCGGCGGTGTATTAACTGCTTGGATTGTAGGTCATACAGATCGCTTTGCTGCAGCTGTTGTTGCCAAACCAGTAATTAATTGGATCAGCTTTGTACTCACTGCCGACTTCTATCCTTTCTTTGCCGATTATTGGTTTCCGGGCAAACCTTGGGATCATATTGAGCATTACATGAAACGCTCACCCATCAGTTATGTTGGCAATGTTAAAACCCCAACCATGTTACTCACGGGTGAGGCAGACTACCGTACGCCTATTTCAGAAACAGAGCAGTTTTATCAAGCCTTAAAATTGCAGGGAGTTGATACTGCGATGGTGCGTATTCCAAACGCCTCACATGGTATTACTGCCCGTCCATCTAACTTAATGACCAAAGTGGCATATATTCAATGGTGGTTTGATAAGCATTCGAAATAAAACGCAGAGTTATGAGTGACGAGCTATATAAGCTCGTTGCTCGAAGCTCACAAGTGTAAACCCCCTTTACAGCAATAATGTAAGTAACCCCTTACATACTCAAACTAAATATCGGACTTAGCTTCAGACTGAGTTGGTAAAAAATCGGTTTATAGAAGAAATAGTGCTGTGAGTTAGTAAAAAATCGGTTTGAGTCACTGTTTATAAGCCCTCAGTTAGTAAAAAAATGTTTTATAAGCTGCAGCAGTTAGTAAAAAATCGGTTTATTACTCTCTCGATACCTGCCTAAAACCTTTAAATTAATCGTTTAAGTGGTCAAATTGTGGGTTAGAAAGACAAATTCCCCTCTTTAATAATAAAAAATGGCCGTTATTAGCATGGTTAGTTAAAATCTGATCTGTATTAAGAGCAGCTAGTTAAATCGTGATCTGCTTTAACTCAGTTAGTTAAACTCTGATCTATATACGGCAAAAACAGTTAATTTATCGTGCTTATACGTGTTAAAGCGTAACCAGACTATCAAGCCCTCCAGCCGAGCATAAACATCCTTTAAATTTTATTTACACTTTTAACCTGCATTGCATTGAAAAATCTCACTAACCAAATGGCTAGTAAAATACTGATCTATTAAATTTTGCCTTTATGCAAGCATAAAAAAAGGGCCTTGCGGCCCTTAAGTAACACTATCTAGTTGAATTAAAATTGGTTCATGGTGTTAGCTTCACCACCGGCTTTAAGTGCATTCTCACCTGAGAAGTACTCTTTGTGTGTATCGCCAATGTTTGAGCCTGCAAGGTCTTGGTGTTTAACAGACGCTTGCTCACGACGGATTTCTTGACGCTGTACATCACGTACATAAGCCAGCATACCTAAGTCACCAAAGTAACCTTCAGATAGAATATCTGTGCTTAATGCTGCTGTGTGGTACGTTGGTAACGTGATTAGGTGGTGGAAAATACCCGCTTCACGTGCACCATCGCGTTGGAAGTTTTGTACTAATAAGTCAGCGGCTGCTGCAAGCTCTGTTGCATCCATTTCTGGAGCCATAAGCGCTTTGTTATCATCAAGACTTGGGTAAGCGCTCAGGTCACGACCTTCTTCCTGCCATTCTTGGTATACTTGCTCACGGAACTTCAGCGTCCAGTTGAACGATGGTGAGTTGTTGTATACTAATTTAGCATCTGGTACTTGCTCTTTTACGCGATTAACGAGTTCAGCAATTTGTTTTACATGTGGTTTTTCTGTTTCAATCCACAGTAAATCCGCACCTGACTGTAGGCTCGTTACACAATCTAGTACTACACGGTCTTTTTCAGTGCCTTCGCGGAACTGGTATAAACCATTGTCTAGGCGTGTTGGCTTACAAAGCTGACCATTAAGCTTCATTGCTGTTTCGCCTTCATTTAAGTCATCAACACTGTTTACTGGGGTTGTTTCTAAAAATGCATTGTATTGGCTTGCTAAGTCACCTGGTTTTTTTGAAACCGGTACTTTTTGCGTAAGGCTTGCACCTAGTGAATCGGTACGCGCAACGATAATACCGTTATCAATACCTAGCTCTAGGAACGCGTAACGCACTGCATTAATTTTTGCTAAAAAGTCTTCATGTGGAACCGTCACTTTACCTGCTTGGTGACCACATTGCTTAGCATCTGATACTTGGTTTTCGATTTGGATAGCACATGCACCCGCTTCAATCATCTTTTTAGCTAGTAGGTAAGTTGCTTCTTCGTTACCAAAACCGGCATCAATGTCAGCAATAATTGGTACAACGTGCGTTTCAAAGTTATCAATTTTGTTAAGTACTGCTTGAACGTCGCCGCCGTTTGCTTTTGCGTCGTCTAGTTCATTAAATAAGTGGTCAAGTTCACGTGCATCCGCTTGCTTTAAGAAGGTATAGATTTCTTCGATAAGTGCCGGTACTGATGTTTTTTCATGCATACTTTGATCTGGAAGAGGACCAAACTCAGAGCGAAGCGCTGCAACCATCCAACCGCTTAGGTACACGTAACTGCGCTTAGTTGTTTTTTGATGGCGCTTAATTGCCATCATCATTTGTTGGGCAGTAAAACCATGCCAACAACCTAAAGACTGTGTGTACTGGCTTGTGTCTTTATCGTATGCAGCCATGTCTTCACGCATGATGTCTGCTGTAAATTGTGCAATATCAACACCAGAGCGAAAACGATTTTGTAAACGCATACGTGTTGCGTATTCAGGATTAATTGTTTTCCATGCACTGCCTTGTGATTGGCATAATGTTGCTAGTGTATCTGTTTCGCCTTGATATGTTGTCATAATAAAGTCCTTCGAACGGGTATTAATATTTATTGTTGAGAGAGTGACTACATCACGTTAGCTCTGTAGCGCTTAATTAAACATTAGGCTTATTTTTTAGATTTAGTAAATTTATAGTTTTTATTGCGGCTATACATACAGTGAATGACTAAAAAGCATTCAAAGCCACTTTTTTGCGATATGGTAGGTGTACGCATATAAAAAATTGCACACTGTCGGACCGTTTAAGGATATTAATTATGAGCCACACTCTCACCCATTCAGGACTCAGCGTTGATAAGCAACTTGCTGAATTTGTTAAAAAACAATTATTACCTGGTACCCATCTTGATGAACACCAGTTTTGGAAAAACTTTGCCCACATAGTGCAAACACTTACACCATTGAACAAATCACTACTGGCTAAGCGTGAACAGCTACAAAAGCAAATTGATGACTACCACCTTGCAAATAAAAATGCTGACCAAGCTCAGTATCAAGCGTTTTTAAAAGATATTGGCTACCTAGTTGATGAGCCTGAAAATTTTAGTATTGAAACTCAAAATGTAGAGCCAGAAATAGCGTTGACTGCAGGGCCACAGCTAGTAGTGCCGGTTAGTAATGCACGCTTTGCACTTAATGCAGCTAATGCACGTTGGGGGTCGTTGTACGATGCTTTATATGGAACCGATGTATTAAGCGAAGACGACGGCGCCGAAAAAGGCAGCCAATACAACCCTGTTCGTGGCTTTAAAGTAATGGCTTACGCAAGGCAGTTTTTAGACAAAGCATTACCGCTTGAAAATGGCTCGCATATTGAAAGTACTAACTATTCTATTGTTGACGGCGCCCTTGCTATTACCCTGCGCGACAGTTCGCACACCACACTTAAAAACCCTGAGCAACTGATTGGCTATCAAGGTGAAGCACAAAACCCGAGTGTTATTTTACTTAAAAACAATGGATTGCATATTGAGCTGCAAATAGACCATCACCACCCTATTGGTCAAGCTGATAAAGCAGGGTTAAAAGATGTGGTGCTAGAAGCCGCACTAACAACCATTATGGACTGTGAAGACTCGGTTGCCGCAGTGGATGCAGAAGATAAAGTACAAGTTTACAAAAACTGGCTTGGTTTAATGCAAGGCAACTTGGTTGAAACGTTTAGAAAAGGCGACAAAATGGTCGACCGCACGTTACAAGCTGACCGACAATATACAGGTCTTGATGGCCAAAAAATGACCCTCAAAGGGCGCAGTATGATGTTTGTGCGTAACGTGGGACATTTAATGACAAATCCAGCCATTACCGATGTAAGCGGCAATGATGTGTTTGAAGGCATTATGGATGCCATGTTCACCGCAACAGCTGCTTTGCACGATTTAAACACTAAAAACACGATTAAAAATTCAACCGCGCAAAGTATTAATATTGTAAAACCGAAAATGCATGGCCCTGATGAAGTCGCCTTTGCTAATACCTTGTTTGGTATGGTTGAAGAGGCGCTGAGCTTGCCTAAAAACACCCTTAAAATGGGTATTATGGATGAAGAACGTCGTACATCAGCCAACTTAAAAGCATGTATTCATGCAGCAAAAGAGCGTGTTGTGTTTATTAACACTGGCTTTTTAGACCGCACTGGCGATGAAATTCATACCTCAATGCAAGCGGGTGTTGTGCTGCCGAAAGCGGCTATTAAAGCACAGCCTTGGATCAGCGCTTACGAAGATCGCAACGTTGATATTGGCCTAGCCTGTGGCTTAAGCCATAAAGCGCAAATTGGTAAAGGTATGTGGGCAATGCCAGATAAAATGGCAATGATGATGGAGCAAAAAATAGCGCACCCTCAATCTGGCGCAAATACCGCTTGGGTGCCCTCCCCTACTGCCGCCACATTACACGCAATGCATTATCATGATGTTGATGTATTTAGCCTGCAGCAAAGCATTGCCACGCGTCAAATAGCAAGCCTAGAGAGCTTACTTACACCGCCGCTCATGCCAAACCCTGAAACGCTATCAAAAGAAGATATTCAAAGCGAGCTTGAAAACAACGCGCAAGGTATTTTAGGCTACGTAGTACGTTGGATTGACCAAGGAATAGGCTGCTCTAAAGTGCCTGACATTAATCATATTGGTTTAATGGAAGACAGAGCCACCTTACGTATTTCAAGCCAACATATCGCCAACTGGCTACATCATGGTGTATGTAGCAAAGAGCAAGTACAAAAAGTGATGGCAAAAATGGCTAAGGTTGTTGATGGCCAAAACGAGCATGACAGCCTTTACACGCCAATGGCAACTAATGAGCAGACATTAGCTAAAAGTATTGCGTATCAAGCTGCTTTAGCACTGGTATTTGAAGGGGTTAGTCAACCGAGCGGTTACACAGAGCCGCTACTACACAGCTACCGCTTGAAATATAAAGCACAGCACCATAACCTAGCTGAATAGCTGAATAGCTGAATAGCTGAATAGCTGAATAGCTGAATAGCTGAATAGCTGAATAGCTGAATAGCTGACATTTATTTAACACTAAAAAAGCGCGTTTTGCCTACACAAAACGCGCTTTTTGTTTTATTAAGCGGCAAAATAGCTAAAATTCGCCTAGTTAAAACTACGAATTAATTTTTAATAGTCGCGTTGTGATAAACATTTTGTACGTCATCGCAATCTTCAAGCATATTGATAAATTTATCAAAGTTGGCAATGACTTCTTCATCAGTGATTTCAACATGTACTTGTGGCACAAAGGTAATTTCATCAACTTCAAAGTTAATGCCTTCAAATGCCTCTTCCAGTACCGTTTTAGCTTTAAAATACTCAGTATGCGGTGCAAACACCGATACCTTGCCATCTTCGGCTTCTACATCGGTTACATCAACGTCAGCCATCATCAGCGCTTCTAACACAACTTCGTCGTCATCGCCTGCAAATCCTAAAACAGCAAGATGATCAAACATATGTGCAACACACCCAGGCGTACCTATTTTTGAGTCTGTTTTAGTAAACGGTAAGCGTACATCTTTAATTGTGCGGTTTGGGTTGTCGGTTAAACAGTCAACAATCACCATACAATTACCAGGGCCGTAACCCTCGTAACGGGCTGAAGAGTAATCTTCCCCTGCCCCACCGGCTGCTTTTTCAATTGCTTTTTCGATTACGTGCGCAGGAACTTGGTCTTTTTTGGCTTTTTCAATTAAGCGGCGCAATGTTTGATTTACATCGGGGTCGGGTTCACCACTTTTGGCTGCAACGTAAATTTCTTTACCATACTTTGAATTTACTTTAGTTTTTGCGTTGGCGGTTTTAGCCATCGAACTTTTGCGGACTTCAAATGCTCTGCCCATCTTGTGCCTCTATTGAATACATTCGGTTTGCGATATTTTACCAATTCAAACCGTATTGGGCTAGTGGTTCAACATGCTATGCTGTGCAAAAGCAGCTGGGTATTAATTTAAATAATACCCGTTATCTTATTGAATAAACAAAACAAAGCTCAATTTAACATAATCAGGATCTGTTAACCTTTGCGGATTGATATTTGTTCAAACTAGGGACAATTTAATCGCGGCGCGAGATTTGTAACCTAGTGGGCTCGATAACTGCTCCTGCGTTATTCTACTGACTTACATCCATGTAAGAATAAGTCAAAACCGAGCAAAGCTTCCGCGTCCTGCTCACGCCCCTTACCTACATCCATGTAGGCAACAAAGAGTTAATTGCCCCTAGGCAGAACCCTCCGGGCAACGCCTGTTTGGCATTGATGCTGCGTTATCGCCTATTTATGGGGAATACACCACATAGGCTCTGCCTTGCCTAAATACCAAACAGACTGCTGCAAATTCAACCTTGAAAGGTCAACAGACCCTCACTTTTTCAGCGTAATTGTCAATTAATGACACCAACTCATCAAACGCATGAATAACAAAATCGGCTTGTTCGGCATACCCGGGGGTTACATCAGGTGCATACAAACAGGCACGCATATTGGCATTGTGCGCCGCTTGTATGTCATATAAATAATCACCAACATAAATCACATTATCAACCGGCATTTCCCATTGAGTTGCAACCGTTAATAAAGCGCTCGGATCGGGTTTTGCTGGTGCGTCTGTTCGGGTGAGTACTGTTTCTATTGGTAGTGGGTTATTCTGTAACTTTAATGTCGCCGCCTTATCAAAATTACGTGTAACAATAGCCATAGGTATGTTTTTAGCTTGTAGCGCTTTAACAGCCTCTACAACGCCAGGTAGAAGTTTAGCCGATTGTGCATCTAATAACTCATGCTGATGCACTATATTCATTGCTTCTTCACGCATATAGGGGGAAGGCAATTGTTCTATGTAATCGAGTAAGTCTTGCTCTGCAGGGCAACCTACTTGGGCTTTTATCAATGAAAAGTTTAATTCTGAAGATACTAAAGTTCCGTCTAAATCAAAAATAACACCTTTGATTGCCTCAATTTGCGTTTTCATTTCATTCCTTGCGCTAAATAATTAGCTCAGTATGCTAGGTTTGGCTTAGGTTAGCTAAACCTTTAATAAAAAGTATATCAATAAACATATAAAAACAGCTCAGTCCATTGAAATTTAATTATAGCTCACTTGATAACGTAATAGTTTGGGTTTGTATAACTGGTATAGTAAAGACTGTACGATGCAATTAATTAACTCGATCAGCTATAAAGGAAAGTGCGCACCCTCTAAAGGTGCGCAATAATAGTGGTTATTTCGGCTCAAATTTCGCTTCAAGCCAGGTATCGTCTTGGCTAAAGTTTAAGGTTTTGATCTGTCCTCGCCCTTCAACGTTCACTATATTCACTTGTGCAGGCCACAAATCACGCAGTGCACCATGACTCATTCTAATGCCCTCAATCTCATCGGGAATAGCAGCTTCTTGGTACACCCAAAAAAACTTACCATCCACTTGTGCACCTACATAATTAAGGGTGAGGGGCTCACCGCTCAAGGTTTGTAAGGCAACATGAGATTCAACATACTTGGCAAAGCGTTTTTGGTCACGCTTGTTACTCATAATATCAACTTTGCCTTGAAACAAGTTACCAACAGCATGCTCTGTGTCATGTAAATAAAAACGATGCATCAATTCAATATTGTGCGTACGCTGATTAAATAACACCGTTGTAACGGATGATTTTAATTGATGCGCCATACTTGGCGCAGCAATTAAAAAACAAACAATAATAAGCAAAAAACGCATTATTATTGATCCTCGTCGTTATTTTTTTCGTCTTTTGGCTCGTCTTTTTTCAGCTCTGTTTTGATATCTTGCATAATATCGCGGCTTACTTTTGCCTTACTCTTTTCACGTTTATACACTTCAATACGCGAAGGAATAATACGACGTGGGTAGTGGTTATTTTCTACATCAACATCTGCTGTTTCCCAGCCTGGATCAACCGTTACTGAGGTAAGCGGTTTGTTTTTGTCGGTAATAATCAGCTTTTGTACGTTTTTGTGATTACGACGCCAAATTTCTGCAGGAATATAACGTTCCTCTTTAGTGCCATCTTCATACGTTAGCTCTAAAAGAATTGGCATCACTAAGCCACCGAGGTTTGAAAATTCCATCACGTAGTAGTTTTTGTCTTCTTCTAGCGCGCGATCAAGTGTTTTACGCTCCCACGGCTTTAAGCCTTTTAAAAACTTATTGTACGTATTACGCTCTTTGTTTGTAACGGTAAAACGATCGTTTTCGTCATAAAAATCTGTCACATCTGGATTTTGTTCAACCCACGTTTTTTTACCTTCAGCGCGATTACGCTCAACAAATAATGAACTTGGCTTATTCGCTTCAATATCACGTAAACGTTTAAAGTCGATATCTGGATTTTTGGTGTCTAAACGTAATTGATATACTTTATCAAGCGAGATATCGACATGGTCTGTGGTGTAGAACCAACCACGCCAGAACCAATCTAAATCAACACCTGAGGCTTCTTCCATAGTACGGAAAAAATCAGCCGGAGTAGGGCGCTTATATTTCCAGCGCTGAGCATATTCTTTAAACGCAAAATCAAATAATTCACGCCCTAAAATCACTTCACGTAAAATATTTAATGCCGCAGCTGGTTTAGTATAGGCGTTAGGGCCTAAACGAAGCACACTGTCTGATTGCGTCATGATAGGCACTTGAGTCTCTGACTTCATGTAAGCAACAATGTCACGTGGTTCAACACCCCATGGAATGGTTGGATCCCATTCACGCCCAGCAACACCGTCTAAAAAGCTATTTAAGCCTTCATCCATCCAAGTCCATTGGCGCTCATCTGAGTTTACAATCATTGGAAAGTAGATATGACCTACCTCATGGATAACAACACCAATTAAAAAGCGTTTTTCTGCTTGAGAGTAAGTGCGTGTACCATCGTCTTGTAAATCTGTACGTGGGCCATTAAAAGTGATCATTGGGTATTCCATACCCCCTACAGGGCCATTAACTGACTGCGCAGTTGGATATGGGTAATCAAATGAATACTGTGAATACACTTCCATCGTGTGTACAACCGCTTCAGTTGAGTATTTCTTCCATAAGTCGCCACCTTCTTTAGGGAAGAACGACATCGCCATAACGAGTGGTTGTTCATCACCACCTTGCTGGTAACCTTTAGCATCCCACATAAATTTACGTGATGATGCCCAAGCAAAGTCACGAACATTTTCTGCTTTAAAATGCCATGTTTTTGTTTTGTCTGTACCGGCTTTTTCGTTTTCGAGCGCTTCTTCTTCGGTAACAACAAACACAGGGCGTTTTGCTGTTTCAGCTTCTTTTAAACGCTTGCGCTGAGTGCTGGTCAATACCGAGCTTGGGTTATCAAGCTTACCAGTTGCCGATACAATATGATCCGCAGGAACCGTAATTTCAACATCGTAGTCACCAAACTCTAAAGTGAACTCACCACTGCCTAAAAACGGTTTGTTTGTCCATGCTTCGTAATCGGTGTAAGCCGCTAAGCGAGGAAACCACTGTGCAACCAAGAAAATATCGTTACCGTCTTCTTCAAAATGCTCGTAACCTGCACGTGCGCCTACCGCGTCTTCTTCAACGAGGTTAAACGCAAAGTCCATACTAAACTCAACATCCTTACCGGGTTTAAGTGGGGTATTTAAATCAATGCGCATTAAGGTATCAACCACAGTCACGCGCAGCGCTTTACCATCTTCATCTTTAACATTGCTAATGGTGTAACCCAGTTCATTATCGTCCATAAATTGCTGACGACGTAAATCACCTAAGCTTAACTTAGCAGGCTTTGCATCTGGCTCGTTCTGTAGGGTACTTTTAAATGTTTGCGTGGTTTCTGCAATTGAGTCATTTTTAAAAATATTTTGATCAAGCTGAAGCCATAAATACTTTAATGTATGCGGAGAGTTATTTTTATATTCAATTGTTTGACTCCCCGTTAAGCGACGCTTTTGCTCATCAAGCTTTACATCAATATCGTAATCAACGCGTTGTTGCCAATAATTTTCAGCAGGGGCACCAGCTGCACTGCGGTAAACGTTAGGCGTAGGTAAAGCTTCATCTAGTTGACGAAACTTATCAACATAGCTGCCTTTAGTTTGCTCAACAGATGAGGCAAGCACAGAGCTTGCCATTGCCAAAGGCAATACAAACGCGCTCAGTGTAAATAAATTTTTCTTCATTGTTAATCCTGATCGATTTTAGTAACGCTACTGTGACAAATTTAAAGCTTAGCTTCAATAAAATAGCGATAAAACCCTGCTTTTATAGGGTGATATTCCCCACCTTTTTGTAAATACAATAAATAGCGTTTTATACAACAAAAAAGAACGGACATTTCGTCAGAAATTGAATAAAAAACAAAGGCCATTAATACGCTAAACAAAACTGTAAAGGGGGTTTACAAAATAGACTGGCTATCACTAAAAGTAGAGATAAAAGCAAAAAACACAGCTATTTTCATTAAAAAAGCTAAATAACGCAGTTTTAGGTTGATCTTTACTATGGTTTGTAATTAGAATCGCCCACTTTTTTAATTTGAGAGCATTTTTTTAGCGTTTCTCTCAAATATTTTTTGTTCTAACTAATCGTATTAAGTGTGGTGAGTTTATGGATTTTTATGTCCTAAAAAAGCAGCAAAAACTAATTGCAATACCAGCAGACGTGCAAAATTGTAAGCAGTATATAAACTCGGGTTATCTGTATATTGATAAAGTCGCTGCTTGTAATGAAACTAATGCACTGCAAGTATTACAAGCTAAAAAAGCCAAAGCATTAAAGTGGCCTTTAACAATTTCGCTCGCTGCTTTGCCCGTTATTTTTATAGCTTGGTATACTTTAACCTAAAGCGATACTTGCATCTTTAATTGCCTTGGGTATATTGGCGCTCTTATGGTTTTTTAAGAGCGCAAAATGAAAGTTCTTCACACTTCAGACTGGCACCTAGGTCAGCAATTTTATGAACATGATCGCCGTCATGAACACCATGCTTTTTTCTCTTGGCTGTTAACCACCCTCGTTAACCAACAAATCGATTTATTGCTTGTTGCAGGTGACATTTATCATACTGCCACACCGAGTGCTAGCGCCGAAAACCAACTCTATCAATTTATAAAAAACGCCAAAGCCCAGTGCCCACAATTACATGTTGTTATTATTGCGGGTAATCATGACTCCGCTAATCGTATTTTGGCTGCACAGCCCTTATTAGCCCAGTTTGATACTCATGTGGTAGGGCGGTTTGATCCTGCTAAACCCAGTGACGTTGTAATAACGATTAATAACGATGATAAACGCGCTGTGGTACTCGCTATGCCTTTTTTACGCACCAGTGACATAAGCACGCTTATCCAAACCGAAAATGGCCCCAGTTACGCACAGGGCGTTGCAAAAGCCTATGAACTTGCTCTTGAACATGCGCTAACACTTAACGCTGAAAATACGCCTTTAATTGTTATGGGTCATTTGCATGCAAAAGGCGGTAATATTTCCGGTGACTCTGAACGTAATTTGGTCATTGGCGGTGAAGAAGCTATTTCAGCGTCGGTATTTGGTAAGCAAGCCAATTACGTCGCACTAGGCCACTTACATAAAGCCCAACTAGTGGCTAAAAATGAGCAAATACGTTACAGCGGCACGCCTATTCCAATGTCGTTTTCAGAAAGAAAGTATACCCATCAAGTAAATGTGGTTGAATTTAGCGAGCAAAAAAACCAACCGTTAAACACCACTGTAAACCCCCTTTACATTCCGCGCTTAGCTGAAGTCATTGTTCTTCCTGAAGGAGAATGTGTGCCTTTAGCGCAGCTGTGTGAGCAAATAAAAGCACTCGATACAGAGCAATACGACATTGCTCCTTACTTGCGAGTAAAACTTAAATCAAGTGATATCGATACCACCTTTCGAGAACAAATCGAGCAAGCACTTAAAGGAAAACAGGTTAATTTTTGTGGCATAGAGCGAGTTCGTGACCAGCAAATGAGTAATTCCTCAGAAACGGTATTTGAAGATTTAAGTTTTGTGGAAATGCTCAACCCAATTAGCTTACTCGAACAAGCATTTAATAATGATAAAGATATGGCCGCAGCGACCGTGCCCAATGAATTAAAAGCACTGTTAACCGACGTAATTGAAGAACTTGAACAGGAGCAACTGCTATGAAAATAACGGCTGTTCGTATTCATAATTTAGCCTCCATTGCCGATGCCGAAATCGACTTTTTAGCCTCGCCACTCAAAGACGCAGGCCTCTTTGCCATTACAGGTGATACCGGCGCAGGAAAAAGCACCGTACTCGATGCTATCTGCTTAGCACTTTATACTAAAACTGCGCGTTTGAAAGGCGATAAAGGTAACCTAATTGATTTTAATGGCGATAACATTAAGCTTAACGATGCCCGCAATGTATTGCGCCGTGGCAAATGGGAAGGGTACGCCGAAGTAGATTTTAGTGGCCAAGACCAACAGCTTTACAGAGCACGTTATAGTATTCAACGTACGCATAAAAAAGTAACCGGCAAACTTAAAGCGGCCGAACATACTTTACATAGCCTACCCGATGAAACCTTAATTGCTGACAAAAGTGGCACCTTAAAAGCCATAGAAAATAAAATAGGTTTGACCTTTGAGCAGTTCTCGCGTGCGGTGTTACTAGCACAACATGAGTTTGCCGCCTTTTTAAAAGCCACTGGCGATGAGCGCGCACAGCTTTTAGAGTGCCTGACTGGCACCGATAAATTTAGTCGAATAGGGCAGCGTATATTTGAGCGCAACAAAGCTATTAAAGATAAATTTGAATTACTAACGGCAAGTTTAGCCAGTTATACGTTATTGTCTGACGATGAGCTGAGTGAAAAACAACAAACGCTGGCTGATTTAAAACAACAAATTGAACACACTAAAACAACTTTAGCAACGACAGAGCAAGGCGTTAATTGGTATAAGCAAGCACATAGCTTAGAGCTGACATTAAAAAATGCTCAGCAAAACGAGCAACAAGCACATGCCGCACTCAATGCTGTTAAAGCGCAAACTGAGCAAGCAAAACAAGCGCAAAGTGCGCTTGAAATTAAAGATAACCGCCAGCGCTGTGAAAGCTTAACAGCGCAAAATAGCCAGTTAAATACACAAATAAAACAATTAAACGAGCTTGATCACAACGCGCTGATCACCGAGCAAGCCAGTAACGTTAAAAAACAGCAAAACGAATTAGATACAGCAAAACAACAAAAGCTAACAGCAGAGCCTCTGATTGCAAAAGCGCGAGAGCTCGACAGCCAATTAGCAATATATAACCAAACTATAAAAAGTCTGACTCAACAAAGTGCCAAAGAGCAGCAACAATTAAGTGATGTACAACAGCAGCTACAACAAAACAAAATAAGCGCAGAGCAAGCCACAACTCAAATCACAGGCCATCAGCACTGGTTGAACGAGCAGAGTCAATTAAAGCCATTGGCAACTGATTGGAACTATTTTCATCATAGCTTTAAGCAGTTTTTTAATACTCAGACACAACTAAAAACAACCCAGCAGCAAGCTCAGGCTCACGCAGAGAAACAAACAATACTCACAGCAAAACTTAGCGAGCAAAATAAACAACTCGAACAAGCAGAGCAAACGCTTACAACGCAGCAGCAAAGCCTAAATAAGCTAAACCAGCAGCACGCTCAATTTAACATTGAACAATGCGACAGTAAGCTTAAAAACATTGATTATTTAAAAGATCAGCGCACACGCTATAAGCAGTTTAACCAAGAATTAAAACACACGATGCAACAGCAACGTGATGTGGCAGAAAAGCTCAGCCACAGTGAACACACTAAAACTACGCTGCTTACGCATTTAACCAGCAAAGAGCAGGCACTTAAACACGCAGATCAAGCGCTTAATCAAGCGAGGCTTCGTGCCAGTGAGCATGTTGAGCATTTACGCGCACAACTGGTTCCAAATGAGTCGTGTGCCGTTTGTGGGGCTACAGAGCACCCGTTCGCGAGCAATCAAAGCCAACCTTTTACAAACCTAATAACCGACTTTGAAAATGCATATAATAACGAAAAGCAGCAACACCAAGATGCTCAAACACAGCTTCATCAGCACCAAACACAACACGCGGTTTTGGTGGCAGAGCATGCTCAGTACAGCCAAGCCATTAGTGATGCACAAGCCAAAATGCTGGAAATTAAAAATACCATGCAGGCGGCTAAAACCGAGCTTAATGAGTTAACAGTTGAGCAGCTTGATGAAACTTATAAGCAATTAAGTGAACAAAAAACACAGTATTTTTCGGCGCAAAAACAGCTCAGTAATTTGCAAGAAACTGTTAACCAGCTGCAAAGCACAGTTAAAAAAGAACAAGCGACACAGCAACAATTAAATACACAGCATGTTGAGCTGAGCAATCAGCAATCTCAGCTTAATAACAAATGCGATGAACTAGCAACTCAAAGCGAAGCGCTTATAAAAGAGCTCAATTTACATTTTGAACACAGTGATTTTTGGCACGCATTGCAAGCAGGATCGTTAACGCTTAGCGATTTAGCTCAGCAGGTAGAACAATATCAGCAAATCCAAGCACAGCTTGAACAAAGTCAAAAACAATGCGACAGCGCCAATGTACAGTTACAACAACTAACACCGCTTATAACCAAAGCAGAGCAGCGAGTTAACACGCTCAATGAAGAATTAACTCAAACACAGCAACAGCACAATAATACGCAGCAACAGCGCTTAGCCTTATTTGATAACCAAACTATTAGCGCCGATGACTACCAAGCTAAACTGTCAGCACAGCTAGAACACTGCCAAAGCCAATTAAGTGCCAGCCAACAAGCACACGACAGTGCCGTAAAACAGCGCGATGAACACGCCATCACGCTTAAAAACCTTGAGCATCGTCTGGCAGATAACCACCAAGAGTTAGTGATGCTTGAAACGCGTTACAACGACTGGTTTAAAGAATTTAACATCCTTCATGGCGATATCAGTCATGAGCAAGTCACATTTTTACTAACTATCAGCAACGACGATATTAAAACTCAGTTAAAACAAGGCGAGCAACTATCGCAAGCAGTCGTTGATGCCAGTGCCGCGTTAAAACAACAGCAACAAACTAATGAACAGCATCAACAAAATAATCAGCCAACGCAAAGCGAAGCACAGCTAATTGAGCAACAAAACCACTTAAATACCCAGCAAACACAATTGCAAAATAGCTTACTCACCATCAACACCGCGATTGAGCAGCACAACCAAAATGCAAAAGCGCTTGAGGGCAAACAAGCTGAACTGAGCCAGCTCAAGCAACAGGTTGACCAATGGCATTTACTTAATAAAGTACTCGGTGATGCCACAGGTAAAACAATGCGTAATTTAGCGCAAACACAAACACTCAAAATATTGCTGCATTATGCTAATAGCCATTTAAAAACCCTTAACAAGCGTTATGAGCTCACTGCAATTGCTGAGTCACTTGATATAGCCATTATCGACCGCGATATGGCCGATGAACAACGCTCGGTCAATACGCTATCTGGCGGTGAATCGTTTTTAGTATCGTTGGCATTAGCACTGGGACTTGCCTCACTATCTTCGAACAAAGTGCAAATTAACTCGTTATTTGTTGACGAGGGCTTTGGAACACTAGATAGTGAAACACTCAGTATTGCCATGGACGCGCTAGATTCATTGCAAGCGCAAGGTAGAAAGGTCGGTGTAATTTCACATGTAAGTGAAATGAGCGAACGCGTTGCTACGCAAATTCATGTCGCTAAAAAACCGGGTGGATACTCCACCATAAACGTAATTTAAGGAGACAGCATGCCCACTTTCACAGGCGAAGAAGCACAAGAATATGATAACCGCATTACCCGTTTAGTCCCAGGCTATGAGCTACTTCATCAACTAACCAATGCACAACTGCAAACCACGTTAAGCGACGATGCACACATTTTAGTGATTGGTGCCGGCACAGGTAAGGAAGTATTAGCATTAGCAAAAATGAATCCTAAATGGCAGTTTACTGCCCAAGACACCTCTAGTGATATGCTCGATATTGCAAAACAACGCTTTGCAGAGCAAGGTATTGATAGCCGTGTCACTATTGAATGTAGCCCAGTTGATAAAATAAAAGCGAAAGCAGACGCCGTATTATGTTTACTGGTGATGCATTTTGTAGAAGATAACGGCGACAAAAAACAAATTCTTAAAAGCATTAAAGCTAACCTTAAAAAAGGAGCGAATCTTTATATTGCTGATTTAATGCGCCCAGAAACAACATTTGAACGTGAGTCACAATTAAACACCTGTGCTCAATTAGGCCTAACTGAAGCAGGCAAAACTCAAATGGGGCATAACCTCGAAAGAGAGTTTTACCCCCTAGATCGTATGCGCTTTAGTGAACTACTGAATGAATGTGGATTTGGTATTCCAAAGCTTTATTTTAAAGCACTTGGCTTTAGCGGTTACGTTGTATAAATTTTTGTCAAAAAAAAGCTAATATCATAATGATATTAGCTTTATTGCTTAACACGAGTTTAAGCGGGGTGAGTGCGCTTTAAAGCCCACTCCCTCTATAATTAGATGCAAACGATGTTTTCAGCTTGCGGGCCTTTTTGACCTTGAGTAACAGTAAACTGTACACGTTGGCCTTCAGCTAGCGTTTTAAAACCGTCGCCAGAGATAGCACTGAAATGTGCGAAAACGTCTGCGCCAGATTCTTGCTCGATAAAACCAAAACCTTTTGCTTCGTTAAACCATTTTACTGAACCAGTAGTTGTATTAGACATAATATGTATCCTAAAAATTAATTAAAGTGTGCCTGAAAAGAGGCGATTGAGCCGAAAAAATAGTTAACTTGAGGATATCGCGTAGGATTATTACTAAAACAACGGGGTACTAACAAATAAAACAAAACTTCTTTCAAACTTATAAATATTGATGGGTTAACACTAACCCATCAATTAAAACTATTTAGATGCAAACGATGTTTTCAGCTTGCGGGCCTTTTTGACCTTGCGTTACAGTAAACTGTACTTTTTGGCCTTCGGCTAATGTTTTGAAACCGTCGCCAGAGATAGCACTGAAATGTGCGAAAACGTCTGCGCCAGATTCTTGCTCAATAAAACCAAAACCTTTTGCTTCATTGAAAAATTTTACTGTACCAGTAGTTGTATTAGACATAATAATATCCTAAAAAAATAATAAAAAATTTGCCTTAAAATAGGCGTTTAACAGGAAGAAAACAAACATTTAACTTGAGGATATCGCGAAGGATTATTACTAATAACAACGAGGTACTTACAAATAAACAGGGCTTTCTATCAACCCGATGGCAAGCAGAATAACAGCAATACACTTTATAACAAGCTTTATTTACACTTTATTTTTACCTATTTAGGCAAAGCCCGCTGCCATAGGCTTTGCAGCGTCATCGCCTTAACTTTTTAAAGTTCGTGTAAAACATAACCTGTTAAAAGTGCAAGTTACGCGCTCTTACAATATCTTTCATCACAATGGTTGAGGTTAAACGTTGTACACCCGGTAAGGCTGATAGCTTGTCATCGTAGAGTTGCTGAAACGCGGCTAAATCTTTAGTTACAACATGTAACAGGTAATCAGGGGTGCCAAATAAGCGTTGTGCATTGGTGATCTGAGGGATAGCATCGACTGCTTGCTCTAATTTGCTTAATGACGCTTTATCACCTTCTTTAATAGTAATAAATACTAACGCAGAAAAGTTTAAACCCACTTTTTCAGGTGATATTTCAGTTCTGTAGCCAACAATTGCTTTGCTTTTCTCAAGCTCTTTTACACGACGATGACAAGGTGACACGCTTAGCCCAACACGATCAGCCAATTCAGAAAGGGTGAGCCTGCCATCAACTTGCAACTCAGCAAGAATTTTCCTATCTATGGTATCCATAGTTGATTATTTCCTAAAATGAACGCTTATGTCAGTAAAATACAGTAACTTTTACTCATCAGAAAGAAATAAAATAGCAGCTCACTTATTTTGGGTTTTAGCGCATGGATACGTATGGATATTAATATTATTTTTTCTTTTTGGCTGGTATCAATCTTGTTTGTACTTACCCCCGGTGCCGATTGGGCTTATACAATCAGTGCAGGTATAGCGGGTGATAAAATCATTCCTGCAGTAGCGGGGTTAATACTTGGGCATTTAATGGCTAGTTTGATTGTGGTGATAGGGTTAGGCGCGTTATTAGCGTCGCATGCCATGTTTATAAAGCTGTTAACCTTATTTGGTGCTTTGTACATAATTTGGATTGCCGTATCACTGTACCGATTTCCTCCAATGCCTGCAGCCTATAACGATGGCCAAGAACACACCTCAGACACGCCTCTAAAGTGGATGAGAAAGGGCTTTATAATTAGTGGCTTGAATCCCAAAGTGATACTGTTATTTTTAGCCTTATTGCCGCAGTTTGTTTTACCAACACTGTCATTTTCTATTACTGAACAATTGCTGGTACTTAGCATTATTCATTTAGTTGGCTGTGCGCTGGTATATTGGTTAATAGGGGTAAGTGCCAGAAAAATCCTCAGCAATAATCCGGCGCTCTCACTAAAATTTGGCCGTGCATCGGCCTGCATCCTATTTATTTTGGGATCGCTCATGCTAGTTGATAGCGCTAACACACTGAGCGTAACACTTACCTAAAAAACGAAAGTGGCTTAGATTATTCGCAACTGAGCCACTAATTCACTCAAACGGGCAATTTTAATATTACTCAGCTGCCTATAATCAAAATAGGGGCATACAATAATATTCTGGCTTTTATCTATAGCAAACTCATCATCAAGCCAATCAAGTTGGGCGTTTAACTTACCTTGTTGTATCAAGTTTTTAGCGTGAGTTCGCCCAGCAATAATGTGCAATTGATTTTTATGCTCAGTAAGCACCGGCACACTAAAGAGTAATGCAGTACCGTTATGCTTTTGTAACAACAGCTCATCGCGATATGCTTGCCAACTCACGGCTTGTTTAGCAAAAGCGTAATATTCGCTTGGCAGCGCAAACAACACCTTGGCGTATACATTAAAAACTTTTCGCCAGCCATTGCCACAGTGCTGGTTTATGCTATTTATTTGCCCACTAACTGCAGGCTCTAGCTGCGCAAGTGTTTCAAAGTAAGGCATAGGGGGCGCTTTTGCTACATACACAGCAACACTGAATGAGTCATCACCTAACCCTATTAACTGGCTGCTCACTTTAACTGCTCTTATTTTGCACTAAAATACGATCAAGATTGTTAGCAAAGTTTTGTCTGTCACTTTGGCTTAATGGAGGCGGCCCACCACTCATTTCTACACCACTTGAGCGCATAGTATCCATAAAATCGCGTACATTTAGTAATGAACGAATGTTTTCAGTGGTGTAAAGCTCACCGCGCGGATTAAGTGCTTGGCCGCCATTATCAATCACTTCACTTGCCAGTGGAATATCTCCTGTGATCACTAAATCGCCTTTTTCAATCCGTTTTACTATTTCATCATCAGCCACATCAAAGCCCGATGACACTTGTAGTCGGCTAATAAATTTTGACGGTGGGATGCGCATGGCATGATTTGCAACCAGTATTGTTTCTGTTTGCGTACGCTCTGCGGCTCTAAATAAAATTTCTTTTATTACCACCGGACAAGCGTCAGCATCAACCCAAATTTTCATGCTAAGTTCTTTAAATTGCTTTAGTATTAAGGCGATCCTATAGCAATTTCTAAAGAAAAGGAAACAACATGAAACAGGCTTTTAAAACCGCATTATTTATTACCACCGTGTTTTTACTCAGTGCCTGTACCAGCGCACCCGAAGGAATAACCCCTGTTAAAAACTTTGATTTAGAGAAATACCAAGGCAAGTGGTATGAAATAGCACGATTAGACCACTCTTTTGAACAAGGAATGGAGCAAGTAACAGCCACTTATTCAATTAACGATGATGGAACGGTAAAGGTATTAAACAAAGGGTTTATTAGTAAAGAACAAAAATGGGACGAAGCTGAAGGCTTAGCTAAATTTGTAGAAAACGCCGATACAGGGCATTTTAAAGTGTCATTTTTTGGCCCGTTTTATGGTGCCTATATTATTTTTGAGCTCGACCAACCTGATTATCAATATGCCTTTATTACCAGTTATAGCAAAGATTACTTATGGTTTTTATCGCGAACACCTACAGTGAGTAAAGAGCTCAAGCAGCACTTTTTAAGCCAAGTAAAAGCGCTTGGTTTTGCAACAGATGAGATTATTTGGGTAAATCAAAAATCGCTGTAAAGGGGGTTTACATGCCCCTAGGTTGTAATAAAACGTTCACTTTACTGTAAGGTAAACTAAATAAAGAGGGGCTATATTAGCCCCACTTGCAAAAGGAAAGGCAAGTACAAGACATAATGACAATCCCCCTTTTTTATTGGCAAGCTTTCGCTTGCCATTTTTTTACCTCAATTTAGCCTATTCTTTGGGATCAGGTTTTTACTAACTAAAGCCCATTTAAACCAAAAAATAACGTACTCGTGGCCAATATCAATAATACAAGCAAGTTAAAAAGCTTAGTTAGATTGACTAAAAAACTATAAAAAATCATTATAATTAAAGCACTTAACGACATAAACCCGCAAAACTGTAGAGCGCCATAGCCGTGTAATTCGCTAACGCAAAGCAGCAAACTTAGTAAAATACTGATCCAAGCAACACTCAATAAAATTAAACGCTGCTGATCAGTCGGGCGCTTGTTAAAAACATCCTTAAAATGATTAAACTTAGCCAGTGCAAAGCAGTTAAAAGCCACCAAACATAAACTAAAAGGGAGCAATGCCATCATACTTTTTGCTCCTGAGTGTTTATCGGACTAGGTTTTTTAGCTTGCAGCGCAGTACGTAATTTTTCGGTTTGTAACAAAAACAGCAAACCAAACAGTAAAAAGAGACTATCAAACATAAATAAAGCCCACTGTTCATTACGTAAATAACTGATTATATTCCCTTGTGTTGTTAGCGCATTAACCACTGGCACACTAAAACAAGCAATGCTGTTTATGGCAGCCATAACACACCACTGCAACTTGTCACGCTTTACAAAAGCGATAATAAGTACACACAGCCAAGTTAAAAAGAAGGCAAGTATCTCTTTATCCGCGCGCTCCATTGCGCGTGTGCTGATTAATCGGTTTGCTAAAAAGAACGCAGACGTTGCCAAGGGCAATCCCATTAAAGTTCCTAAATTAAGCGCTTCGACGAGTTTTAAACCCCATGATGGCTGGGCATTTTTTTTCATTCGCTCTCGAATGCGCTTCGCCCACATAATACAGCCCGTGGCTATCATTATGCAGCCAGCAATGCCGCCTAAAAAGTATAAAACACGTAATAATGGCTCTGCTAAACGCCCAGTGTGCATTGAATTTAGTGACTCATACAGCGCTTTACTGCTGGTGAGTTCATCATCAGTTTGAGCAACAAGCTCACCACTCGCTCCACTAAATATCAAACGCGGTGCTTGATCCCTTAATGTTTTTCCAGGACTGACCAAAACCATAATAGTCGCAGCGGCCTTATTCGGCTTATTTATAATCACCCGAGTTATATCAGCCTCTGGCCACTTAGTATAAACCTGATCCAAAACAGTATTGATAGGCACTAACGGCGCAGTGCCTTGCAACGACTCTGTTGCAGGACTACTTGGCGAAACATCATTAAAAAAGCCTCGTATTCCATCCTCATAAACGGTTTGCGCGGGGTAGGGGAAAATCATAAATATCAGGGTAATAATGCCCGTATAAGTAATCATTAAATGAAACGGTAAGGCAAATACCGAACTTAAATTATGCACATCTAACCAGCTACGGCTGCCTTTATTAGCTCTAAAAACAAACATATCTTTAAAAATACGTTTGTGAATAACGACGCCAGATATCAACGCAATGAGCATAAATAAACTAGCAAAGCAGACAATCCAACGCGCCGTTTTTACATCAATATAATGCAAATCAAAATGCAGTCGATAAAAGAAATTACCCCCTCGGGTATCTACAAAGGGTGCTAAAGGCTGCATAGTATTTGGATTTAAACGGGTATTTTCAAACTGCGCTCTGCGTTGTCCAGGATCTTTTGGTTTTGCATAACCATACGTTAAATAAGGTATACGCTCCTCAGGAAGCGTTATACGCCAATTAGGCGCATTAGGTGCTTGCGCATTTAAATACTCAACACCCGACACGATTTGTTGCTTTTGCGCGCCAATACGATCTGCCTGCTGCTCAATATTATGGACACTTGGCTGATTCCATAAGCTCACTTCATCTCTAAAAAAGCTAATAGTGCCTGCAAAAAATATTAAATACAGTAACCAACACACGAGCAAACCCACCCATGTATGTAACCACGTCATTGAACGAAAAAAACTCCCTTTCATAACCATCCCTTCAATAGCGACAACACGACAAGTTGCGCTGCAATACTTAGTAAAATACTGATCCAAACAGTTTTTAATGAATGAATATAAAAGCTATAAATAAACACTAGGGCATAAATTAAAATACTCGCAGACACACTAAGCAAAACCGCGTCAACTTTAGGCACAGGCACTACTATACTTAATAGCGCCACACTAACGGCTGTAAAAAAATACCCGCCAACAATGGCAATAAAAAAACGCGATAAAACCGCTAATTCATAGCTAAAGCGTTGCATAAATTGCCATAACATAGAAAAAACGGGTTTGGGAAAGTCTAAAAGACGGTTAGAGGCCTGCATAAACTGCAAATTCCTTTTAAACATAGCTAAAAAAAGATGGCGATATTATAACGCCAACAAATACAAAAGATAGTAGTTCTTATTTGCATTTGAATAAAATAGGCTCTTTTAATACTGTTAGTTAAATAGTGATCTGAAATAAGGCACCTGAACAAACAGTTATAACCGCTGCAAACGGCTATATAGCGATGCTTTAGTTCCATTATTTGCTATTAACACACGTGCCCTTTGGGATTACTACTATTTTAGCTTTATAATACTTAAGCCTAACCACCTAATTTATAATAACTTTATTTAAAAACACCGAAAGGATCACGATTTTACTAACTACTTTTCAAAATCGTTAAAATAAACCGATTTTTTACTAACTCAACCGTGTACAAATTAAAAAAGGCTAATAAACAAACAAAAATAAGCTAGCTGAAAGCAAATATACCGTCATTTACTACTTAAGTTGATAAATGGCTGATCCGTATAAAACAACAACTAGTGAGTAACAACTAACTTAATACCAATTGTGTTAAGTTACTGACCATTTATAGCGACAGATAAATGGAGTGATAACAAGGCGTAAATTTTGACATGTGGTTGTTCTACTTGAAAAAATTATAACGCAGTTAGCGCTTTATTTAGCTCGCTAGAATGGTTAAATATTTAAGTCGATTGGTATAACTTCAGCGTCAAACAAAACGTAGCCTTAGCGTTAGTAAAATTAAGGTTTATTTATTACTTTTTATTTTTTAGCGTTAGCGAAATAACGCCTTAATCATAGCCGTAAAGGGGGTTTACAGCATTAAAACTGAGGCCATTGTTTAAACTTAAAATACATGAGACTGGGAAAGTAAGTATAAAAAAGGTGGTCAATGCCACCTCTATAAACAATAACTTTTACAACATTGAAAACAGCTTTTTAAGTTGTGGCATGTATTCGCTCACAAGTGCTAGGTTATTTTCACTGACTACAGGCTCTGCCGATTGGGCTGCGCTTGATGCATTGCCAAACGACCCCATTAATGAACTAACACCTTTGTCTTTACTGCTTTGCATACTTTGTAAGCCACCCATTAATTTATTGGCGGTTTCTTTATGTTCATCTGATAAACCTGATTTCAGGTTTTCAATGTAAGCCATTGAAACTTCTGATCCTACAGCAATTAATTGTTCAGGCGTAAAACCATATTGGCTAGTTACGTTGGCAAAGCTTTTATATAAGTCTTGCTGTTTGATCATGCTAAGTGCGCTGTTGGCTAACGAGCTTTGCTCAGTGACCGTTTGATCTGCCGATGCGCCCAGCATACTCGCTAAATCTAAGCTTTCTAACGACGCTTGATTGCTTGCCCAACTTGTAACCGCAGGTAATGCCTTAATATAGCTTTGTAATTGACCTTCATTGATGTCTTGTGCAAAGCTTGAGAAGCTCATCGCTAACAAGCCGATTGATAACAGTAATTTTTTCATTAAGCATTTCCTAATAGTAAAGTAGCGTTAATTAAAAACTAATTAACGGCTATTGCCAATACAAAGCGTAAATTTATAAATTATTATTAACTCAATTGTGAGTTTAAGTTGATTCACCACAACGCAATGTACTGATGATATAATACATTTTTTGCAAAAAGAGCGGGGCACTATGTTAACTATTTCAAATACCGTAACCATAGATGAATGGGAAGTAGAGCTCAGCGCTATTCGCTCACAAGGTGCAGGCGGGCAAAATGTTAATAAAGTAGCCAGTGCTATACATTTACGCTTTGATATTAATCGCTCTAAATTACCTGACTTTTATAAAGAACGATTACTTGCTTTAAAAGATTCAAGGATCACCAAAGAAGGGGTATTGATAATTAAAGCGCAAAGCCACCGCACTCAAGAGCTCAACAGGGAAGATGCATTAAAACGGCTAAAAGATTTAATTTTAAGCGCGACTAAAGTTAATAAAGCACGTCGTGCTACCAAACCTAGCCGTAACTCACAGCGTAAACGCATGGACAAAAAAACCAAACACGGCCAAACCAAAGCCCTACGCGGTAATATCAAGCTATAACTTAAGTAATCTGAACTCTAGATAATAAATCTATCTTAAGCAGCTATTTTCAGCGCTAACTGCGTTGAATTTACTTGCAATAGGCTAGTATAAAAAAGGCTGCGAATGCAGCCTTTAATTTAATCATAAGTATGATGGCGGGTAACGCTAAATCGGTTGAGGATTCGATGCACCACATACACTGCACTTAAGCTTACTGTTACTGCAACAGCCACCGAGCTAAATCGATACATGGCGCTGTATATTAAATCTTGCCCTGGGCCTAACGACTGACCAAATAAAATGCCAAACGTGGTTAATACCCCAAACCCAACACCCGGTGGACCGCCTCCTAAAATATGAAAACGACTGAATATAAAAGACAAAATCCATAATATAGCCACCGGAAAAAGCAAAACGTCGGTATGGTTATACAAAAACAACTGCGCAACTAAAGCAGCATTACAGCCTATCAGTGTACCAATAATACGTTGCCAACTTGCGGTGCCCGCTGCCTTAAAACACAACGAAAACAAAATTAAAATAGACGCCGCTTGCGCCGAAATTGAATCTTGTAAATCAAGCACCTGAAAAACCACAAACGACAAAGTCGCAACGCTAGCGCATAACAACACCTCGTGACGAATACTTTCTTTATCCTTGTGTGGCACAGCGCGCATGGGTCGCGCTGTCACATCAGGAAACAAGCCATGCATCAAGAGCGCAATAATAATAGTAATAAAAATAGCCACACCATTACTTAAAATAAGTGGGTAAATGCTGCTTCCTTGATCAATATGGCTGGCAAAGTGCAACTGAATCGATAAACTCACCGCACCTAACGCACCAAATAAAAACGCACCACCAGAGCTCATTAAGTAAAACAATATACAAAAGCTGGCAAAAATAATGAGCGTCATTAACACCGGCAAGTGTGAAAATAAGCCCTGTAAAATAAGCACTATAAACGCACTGTAGGCAGCACTGGCAACAAATTGACGGATCACGCCTTTGTTAATACTTGGCACTAAACCGAGTAATAACATAGGGTAAACTGTAAAAAATATTCCATTGGGCCAATTCATTAACTTGCACAAAGTAAAACCAAAAGTGCAGCCGCCAGCAATCCGTAGCGCTTGGCGTAAACCATTTGAATCGAGTTGTGGCGCTTGGCTAACATGTTGTGTCATTACTCGCCCCACTAATAAATGTAATGTAACCAACTAATAAAGCGGATCTGTACTGTTCCCAACCATTGGCCTATAGCTGATTGTGGAAGTAACTGCACAGTGGCACGCGCACCACTGGGCATATTATTTATAAGCTGAGTGTTATTTGGCAGCACTAAATGAATACGTTGACGCTGCGCGTCACGAACCCAGCGGTTGCTGGTTTCGGTGGTGCTAAGTAATCCATTCGCACTAAGTTGCCCGTCACTGACACCGGCCTCAAAAGTTTCAATTTTAGCGTCGAATACTTCACCTGGTCGGCTGTCAAACACTACTTTTGCTAAACTGCCTGGCTGCATATTTAATAGTGACTTTTCACGAAAATCAGCCACTAAATCTGCTTTTCTTGCCACAATAGCAAGTAATGGCTTACCCGCAACAGCATAGGAACCCTCAAGTAACTGTAAATTAGCTACAACGCCATCACTTAAAGCCCGCACTTGCGTATAGGATAAGTTAAGCTCAGCTTGTGCTAACTGATTGGCCGCATGGCGCAGCGCTAAATTATTTTGCCCCGAGTCGCCACGCGCCAAAACAGCTTCAGCAAGCTGTGCTTCAAAGGCGGCTAAATTTGATTGGCTTGCTGCAAAATTTGCACGAATGCTTTCAAGCTCTTGTTCCGAAATAGAGTTTTGTTTATAAAGCGTTTCGCCACGCTTTTTTAATAGCTGCTGCTCATGCAATTTAGCGTTAGCTGCACTTATTTGTGCCTCAAGCGCTTTTACATTGGTATCAAGGCGTTTATTTTGTAGTTTGGCATCGTCAAGGGCAAGCTGTGCTTGCTCAAGTGCTAGTTGGTAAGTATTTTTATCTATCTCAAATAATACATCACCCGCTTTAACCGCTTGGTTATTACTGACCAATACATCGGTAACACGGCCATTTATTTGCGGTGATATTTGCACAACCGGATGATAAACCCGTGCTTGTGGCGTAACCGGCAACCACACATCGGCAACAATATAATAAAAAAAGACAACAATAAAACCAACAAGCGAAACTTTAACGTAGCGGGCAAATTTTTGATCAGGTGTCATACTTATTTATCTCCAGATAAGCTTGCAATACAACGCCGCGCGTTTTCTTCCATTTGCACTAAACTGTGCGCCATACCATCAAGTTGCTCAGTACTTAAACCGGCATATAAACGCTGTTTAATATCGCTTGTTAGCTCTTTTAAATGTTCTAATAACTTTATACCCTCATCGGTAAAGTACAATTTTTTACTGCGTTTATCGTGTTCATCAACTTGTCGAATAACCAGATTTTGCTGCTCTAATTGCTTAATGGTGCGCGTTAATGAGGGCATTTCAATACCTAAACTGGTCGCCAACGCTTGCTGTGTTGCCCCTAAAGGTAAATGATGTAAGTGGATCATTACCGTCCAGCGCGACTGAGTTAAACCTAAGGGTTCAACCGCCAGTGTCACCGCTTCTCGACATAAGCGGTGCACTCGGCCCATATTGCCGCATAAGGTTAAATCGAGTGTTTCATGAAAAGGAATAGTGCTACTCATAGGAACTCTTACTTGTGAATATCCAGCAAATTTTAGCATTAGTTAGCAGGCTAAGTAAATATTTGGTATTTTAACTTCACGTAAATAAGTATTATTTAGATAAATAGTGTACGGCAAGCTTATCTAAGAAAGTATAAAGCTTATTGTTCATTTCACTATAGTCGTGACTTAAGAGCTTTTCGGGCTGTTCAACAAAGCGGTAATTATGGGCATTGGTTAAATCATCGTTGGCAATGAGGAGGGTAACCACCTCGGTGGTCAATTCCATGTGGCATTGAAAACCAAATACTGAATCGCTATAAGCGACTATTTGCCTTGGACAACCTTCGCTATAGGCAATAATACTGGCCGTAGCAGTCAGCCCTGGCATATCGTTATGCCAATGCCCCACATTAAGCTCACTGCCAAAATGGCTAAATAACGGATGATTCAAACCTGCATCAGTGAGGGTAATAGCAAACTTACCAATTTCCTTTTCTGGACTAGGTTGATAAGCCGCGCCTAACGCTTCACCAATTAATTGCGACCCCAAACAAACGCCCAGCACTACTTTGTTTGCCGTGATCATGCTGGCAATAAAGGCTTGTTCTTTTTTGCTATCAAAATAAGCGCATTTTGCAAGCGATGTAGCGGGCGATTGTGGCCCACCCATTACGATTAAAAAGTCTATATCATCAGCATGTTGCGGTAAGTTTTCAGCTAAATAAATACGGGTATAAGACAGCGTATGACCATTCATTTTAGCCCAGGTTTCATAAGCGCCTGGCGCTTCAAAATGTTCATGAATAATAAAGTGAATGTGCATTATCGCTTCCTTAAAATATTATCTTTTTAATAAGTAATGGTCACCGGATATAAGTGACCATGTAACAGCTACTAAAAGTTAAGTAAATTTGCTGGAGAGTATTGATCAGTCAGCACCTTAGTATCACTTGGCCAGTCCTTACCATCTTTAGTGAAAAACATACGTTGGCTAATTGCCTCTATATCGACATCATAAGGAGCAAGTAACGGAACTAGCTGCGTCACCCGCTGCGCTATTTGTTGCTCTGTAGGGATATTGCTATAACCAGCTAAAATAATACGATTACTATTATTATTATTATTGGCTGTTACATTAATAAAATCGCCAAATACCGCATGATAGGTTGCCGACTCATGCTCATAGAGTTTACTTGATGAAAACGTGTTAGCAGCAACAATTCCGCCTACGGCTAATACGCTTTTTATCTCTTCAAAAAACTCTTTTGTGAGTAAGTGCTCAGGAATGTAATCGCCATTAAACGCATCTAAAATAATCCAATCAAATTGCTGTTTTTTAAGCGCCGCACGTTTAATAAAAATACGCCCATCTTGCACTTTAGCAGTTACGTTATCGGTTTCTATAAAGTTAAAATAATCGCGCGCCACTTTAATTACCGCAGGATCTATTTCTACATTTTCAATATGCGCACTCGGGTATAGCTCGTGAATCATATTAGAAAGCGTACCGCCACCTAAACCTATAATGAGCACATTTTTAGGGTTATCAATCAGTAACAAACTAGAAAAAGCCAGCTTAGTGTAGTTAAACACGAGTTTTTTAGGGTCGCTAATGTACATGCAACTTTGGCTGCTTTGTCGGGTTTTTTCATCAAACTTTAAACAGCGTAAATCGCCAGTTTCTTCAACGAGTAGATTTCGATACAAGGAGCGCTCTTTATGCACAACATTAGCTGCACTGTATGATGAAAGCAGTAGCGCCGTAATACAAACAAACAGGGATTTAAACTTAAGCATAAACGGCCTCTCGTACTTTAAGTTTGTCAAAGGTAATAGCAATTAGCCCAAGCGTGCCCAATACACCAGCAAAACCTAAAATAATGGCGTTAACATCAAACGCGAGCACCATATAAAATGAGGTAATAATAGTGCCCAGCGCACTGCCTAAGGTACTGACAAAATAAAGGCCGCCAGCCACTTGGCCGCTGCGTTCACTATTGGTAACCAGCAAACGTACGGAGTAGGGCGAGATCATGCCTAAAATAATGGTGGGTATAAAAAATAACGCAGTTGAGGCGAGTAACGAGCCATAGCGACTGTCTTCAATATGCGAAAAAATAAATGCCATAATAGGCTCAGCAAACAAAGCAATGGGTAGTACCATAATACTGGCAACTAAAAAGATTAACCCATATTTGGTCAACGAAGGATGACGAATAGACAGCTTACCCCCCAGTAAATACCCAAATGATAAGCTAAGCATAAATACAGTAATAATACTGCCCCAGATATGCACACTACTGCCAAAGTAAGGCGCTAAAATTCGCCCACCTAATAGCTCTATTCCCATAATACTAAAGCCACTACTAAACGCTAAAAAGTAAATTAATGCATTTGTTTTTGTTAACATTATATTGTTCTTATTGTGTTATTTTTATCCATCTTAACGTGATAGCTGTATAGCCGCTAGTGTAAAAATTAGAAGCACACATAGAGCGCAAAAAAACATTTTGTTATAAAGTAACACATGCTACAGTTTTGGTTATAATATAACGTTACCAAAAAGCATTTTATGAAGTACTCATTAATTTACTTAGCCTGCTTAAGTGCAAGCACACAAAGCCTTGCCCAAAGTCAACCAATAGAGAAAATTGCGGTTACATATAAACAAGCTTACCGAGGCGATATTCCTCAAAAGCAAATGCCACAATCAATCGAAACCCTCGATAACGCGGTACTTGATCAAAAAGGAATAACTCAATTACAAGATGCGCTGGATTTTTCTGCCAGTATTTCACGTAAAAATAATAGTGGCGCATTATGGGATAGCTTTTCGATTCGTGGATTATCGGGTAACGAAAACATGCCATCGGGTTACTTAATTAATGGTTTTAGCGGTGGGCGCGGGTTCAGCGGCCCTCGTGATGTATCAAACATTGAGTACATTGAAGTATTAAAAGGCCCAGGCTCCGCACTTTATGGCCGCTCAGAGCCCGGCGGTACAGTAAATATCGTGACCAAAAAACCTCAATTTGAGCAACAGGGTGAGCTAAAGCTTAGCTTAGGTAGTGATAACTTTAATCGCGTTGAAGGTGACTATACAAACGGCATTAACGATAACACAGCATTTAGAATAAATGCCGCATGGCAAGATAGCGATAGCTACCGCGATGAGGTGTACACCCATAAAAAGGTAGTTACGCCATCTATTTATCATCAAATAAACGCTTCAACCAGCATCACTTATGAATTTGAATACGTTGATTTAGCCCAGCTATTTGACCGTGGGGTTGTTGTACTTAATGATAATTTTAATACTGTCCCTAACTCGCGCTATTTAGGCAATCCAAACGATGGTGACACGCAAGTATATTCTCGTGGTCACCAAGTGACTTTAAATCATGATATAAACAATGAATGGTCACTCGTTGTAGGCGCAAACTACCGCAGCTCTACACTAACTGGGTTTTCGTCTGATGCTGAACTTGCACCCTTGCGCCAATCATTATTCGATGATGGCCGCACACTTACCCGCCAACAGCGCTACCGCGATTATGAAGTTGATGATACCAGCCTTAAATTTGAGCTAAGCGGGCATTTTGATACCGCAGGCATTACCCATCATTTATTAATGGGAGCCGACGCATACAAATACGACTTACGCACTGGACTTTATCGTTATCGCGGCGGTAACGGCACCTACACAGTTGATATTTATCAGCCAAATTATAACGTTGCGCGTCCTGAAGTAGGTTTGCTCTACGAAAACAACGAACAACAAGATGCTTATGGTATATACGTTCAAGATCAAATGGATCTGACTGATAAATTTAAGTTATTAGTTGGCCTTAGGTTCGATAGCGTAGATCAAGACATTTTAGAAACCAAAAGTGCTGTGCTTTCAAGTAGCTCACAGAGCCAGGTAAGCCCGCGAATAGGCTTAGTATACGAGCTAAACAACGCTGTAACCTTATACAGCAGTTACTCTGAAGGCTTTTTACCATTAAGTGGCACAGATGCAAGTGGCGACCCATTTGGCTTTGAATACAGTGACTCATTTGAAGTAGGCGCTAAATTTAGCTACCAAGGCATAACGGGAACCCTAGCATTATTTGATGCCACTAAAAGTAATATGTTAGTAGCCGACCCTGTAAACGTTGGTTTTTCAGCGCCTATTGGTAAAGCAAATAGTAAAGGTGTTGAACTCGATTTAAGTACTTATATTACTGAGGATACAAAGTTTAATTTATCTTACGCTTATATAGATGCCAGTACGGCAAACGACATAATAAATGCTGATTGGGGCGTGCCAATCAAAAAAGGCAGCCCATTAGTCAATGTGCCTAAAAATAACTTAAACCTAACGCTTAGCCATCAAACAACCTTGCTTGGTAAAGAGCTTGAGCTAGGGGCTAGTTATCAGTACACCAGTGAACGATTAGGCGATGCCGCCGATTTAACATTTAACTTACCGAGTTATCAACTAGTTGGTATTTTTGGGCAGGTAAACTTAACCGAGCGCACCAAGTTAAATATCAGTGTTAACAATATTTTTGATGAAGAATATGCCCAAAGTAGCTACAACGCATTATGGGTTTACCCCGGTGCGCCTACTCAATTTAAGATGTCATTGGCCTATCAATTCTAACAATTTCATAGTCCCGATTAGCTATTTTAACCCGACTTTGGTTATTTAGCTTTTCATCCAAAGCGTCTTAATGTAGTGGTTAAGGCGCTTTTTTTGGATAATAAGTAGCTGCTTACCATCTTTAAAGATACTTTTACTCTTTTAGGTAGCTATCTTGTTTATAACATTTTAGGTACGCTGCATTTTAAATTATGTTATAAATATTACACTAAAAATACAGCGACTCCGGTTAGATTTAAAGGACAAAAATAAATGGATAAAAGCAGCAATAATGTCTCGTTAATTATCTTTCTTATTACGGCATGTTTATTGTTACCCTTTCTGGAGAGTATGCATGGTGGAGCGCTTTGGGGTTTAAATTGGCACTCTCCACGGCTTATGGATACATTAAGCCATAATCTACTTTATATAAAATTGGTGTTGGTAATTACAGGTTTAATACTGCTTTTCACCAAACCTAAAAAAATTAAAAGCATAATTAGAAATAAAATAGCCCAGTGGTTGTTCTTTACCATTTTCACACTAGTCGGTGTAATACAAATTCCTTTTTTGTGTTTAGGGATTTTATTCAATGGTTCTTCATTATCAACCCCTGATTACATTCACAAACAAAGCACGTTTAATGATCGCACTATTTATATTTATACAGCAGACCCTGGGGCAATGGGGAAAGCCTATCATTATGCGTATTTAAATTGCCCACTGCTTTTTGGCCGTTATGAGCTAAAGCGAATTGCTAAACTCAATTGGATGCGCGAATACACGTTTTACATTGAAAAGAATAATCTGATAGTAATTGATAAAAATTCTGATGGTTTAACGCATACTTTTGATATGAGTGATGTAACCTGTTCGAGCTGATACCTCCTTTTTATAATTAGCTTAGGTTTCTCGTGTTGAATACGCATGCCATAAGTGCCTTTAGTAAACCAATATTGATTTAAACGCACTCTTTTGAAAATGTATGCATAGTTTTATTGAAAGATATGAGCAGTAAAAAAATTATGGGGGCGTGTTACCCTAAAAGAAAAACCTCCAACTAATAATAGTATTTATCAGTATCGGTTAGACGGCCAATACGGGGGAGTTAATCACGCAATGCCTGGCTCACCTCAGATACAAGAAAGATTAGACTTTTCATACGTGCCAACTTTAAATGTTAAGTATAAAATTATTATAGACATTGATACTGTTAGCGGTCACATGGATATAGTTACTTATATCACTGGCGATGCTTTTCCTAATTGTGAAGCATTTATTGTTGGTCCTGGTGGGCGAGCTATCTCTCTTGGTATACATGTTCGCAAAGGTGCGCCACCACTAAGCTTATCTCTCAACGCTGATTACCCAATGATTGTAAGCGCACTCCGCTTGCCTCTCAACAATAATGGTAGTTTTAAAGGGACCGTAGGCGATGAACTATTTAGACAGGCAAATAAATACCCCAAATTAAGCTTTCATAAAATAGCGGATTGGAATTATCGTTTTACTTCTATTCCAGCAAATAGTGGTCATTGTATGCTGCTTGAAAAAGCGAGTTTAGAAAACTGTTTTAATGGCTTACTTAAGTAAAAAGGCGACTCGATGAAACTCTTCTTTAAAGCACACTTTTTTAAAATATTGTTTTTTGGTTCAATGATATCGTTATTATCAGCCTGTACAGAGGTAAAAAAAAGTGAACCCGTAATTTACCTTATACCTGAAAATTATGTTGGCTCTCTATACATAATATTTAATGCACCAAACGGGCATCCACCGAAATACGAAGATGGCTCTCGGGTATATGAAATACCACCATCCGGTATACTCGTTACACAAATGGATGCCAACGAGGGCTGGATTGAAAACAGTCAAATACAATACTTTGAAGTGAGTAATACGAATGAAAGAACGCCCATAAGCGAAGACTCTTCATTAAAAGATAAAGATACTACAGACGATGGAGAAACAAGAACTGTGTATGTGGGTGGCCTAGGTGAATCGGGTCCAATATATGGCTGTACTGTGATTAATCAAAATTTTACGGTTGGTACAAACGCAGAACAGACCGACAGGAAAAATTTATTCAGTATATACGATGCTATTAAGCGCAAAAATATAGATGAAAAACTTTTCAAAGGTATGTGTAAGAATAGTAAAGATGTTACATCACCCCAATAATAAAATGTAGTTACTTTTTCAAAATGCCAATATCCGACGTATTACTGTATCCGTCCGGTGATCACCGCCTAGCCTTTAAAATTCCACGGTAATAGACTATCGATATCAGGTGTTGATTGGCAC
>NZ_JBEOOG010000021.1:0-56674 GCF_040308965.1 Pseudoalteromonas sp. MER144-MNA-CIBAN-0113 | reverse complement strand
ACAACTGACGTAACAGGTGACGTACAGTTACCAGAAGGCGTAGAAATGGTAATGCCTGGTGATAACGTTAAGATGACTGTAACGCTAATCGCGCCAATCGCGATGGACGAAGGTCTTCGTTTCGCTATCCGTGAAGGTGGCCGTACTGTAGGTGCTGGTGTTGTAGCAACTATCGTAGAGTAATAATTAACGTTTAAGTTAATTGTTAGAAAAAGGTCACTTAGGTGGCCTTTTTTAATGGCTGCGATTTACATCATGTGAAGGTGGCGCAGTTACCTTAGGCGTAGGTGCTTTGTAGCAACGTTCAACGAGTAATAATTAGCCTAGCTAATTAATACGAAAAAACCCGAGCTTAGCCTCGGGTTTTTTAATGTCTGCAATTTACTTCATGTGAAGGTGGCGCTCTTACCTTAGGGGTAGGTGCTTTGTCGCAACGTTCAACGAGTAATAATTAGCCTAGCTAATTAATACGAAAAAAACCGAGCTTAGCGTCGGGCTTTTTAATGTCTCAAGAAAAATACAGGTTTCAGGTATTAGGTGCGAGGCTTCAGGCAGAGCAAAGCGGTATTAATTTGATCATCGTAGCATGGGTTGAGTTTTATCGAACTCAGAGGATAAAGCATGAAGGTGGCGCACTTACTTAGGCATCGGTGCTTTGTAGCAACTATCGTAGAGTAATCATTAGTTGTAATGCATTAAGCATTAATAAAACCCGAGCTCAGTCTCGGTTTTTTTATGCCTGAGGTAAAATGTAATTATTAATGTTATCGCTGTAACAAAGTAGGAGTATGGACTTAATTAGTTAGTAACCAGCATTCTTACGTAATTCATCAAGCATATCTTGGTTACCCATCATTTCGTCAAGCGTTGCCCTGACTGCATTGTCAGAGGTATTGTCATAAACTGAAAGTAGATGTTGCGCCATTTGCTTCGTATAACCACCTTGTTTATTTTGAGCTTGGTAGTATTGCGCCATCAACCCTTGTGCAGCTAAGCGACGGATATAATCATTCGAGTCTTGCTCTAACAAGTTTGTAAACTGCTCTGCAAGGCGGTAATCAAGTACCGGTGTTTGAGTTGATAACTCAACAGCTTGAATTTTAAACTTTTCGTCACTACTGTTGTTCGCTAAATTTAAAATGTTACCCACTACTTCATAGTCATACTCAGGCATAGTAGATTTATTTAGAATATACATATTCATTTGCAGTTGGCTCAGTGCAGCTAACCTATTTAAATCAGAGATGCTTGGATCTAAAGTTTGCTCTCTTAATTGAGAGTTTATTTGTTTAGCATAATCAGGTTCTGATTTGATCCTTAAATCATAGTCTTCTGGTAAATCTGCATAAAAGCTATAAAGAGGATTTTGCTCACGTCGTTTTTCATCTTCTTGCTGCTGTTTTTCCTCTAGTACGTCAAGAACAAGCTCCTTAAATTCGTCGGTATCTTGTTCTTGATAAGAGTCATTAGCGTGCAGTTTTAAGTTTGCTATTTTGCGTTGTAGCGAACTTACTTTCTTGCTTAGTTCGTCAATTAGGGCTTCATTTGATTGCTGGTATTCTGCAGGAGTACTAATAGAAACTGTGGAGCTTAGCTGTTGCTGGTTGGGTTTATTAAGCGAACTGGCCTGATCTTTAAAAAATGTTCCGTAGCATGAAATTACCAAGGCAAGTGTTGCTATAGCAATCGCAATAGTTCCTTTGTTTATAGTCATAAAATAATCAGCCTCTAAAATGGGTAATTTATCTGTTTTCGAAATATAAGTCTGTTAAAAAGTGTGTTAAATGAGGGTTAAATATACGGGTTAATTAAGAATGCGGGGCGTGAGTGGCGAAATACGGTGTTTAAAGTGGCTATAAGCGCTAGACCTAAGCCTAGCGCGTAAAGCTTAATGAGATTTTGCGTATTGCTCAGCTTGCTTCCACACTCTTAGCGTATTGCCGCTTAAAATCTTTTTAATATCGCTATCGCTGTAGTCTCTGTCCATTAAACCTTGAACTAGATTGGGGTAGCTAGACACATCTTTTAAACCGATAGGCAGTGAGTCACCTACGCCGTCGTAATCAGAGCCAATACCAACATGCTCTATACCAATTAACTTCACAACGTGATCAATATGATCAAGCACTTGCTCTAAGCTTGCAAATGGGTAAGGGTTTTTAGCGCGGTACATCGCATCAAAATCTTTACTTAACTTAGTACCATCTTTTTTTACCGCTTCTTTTTTACTTTTTAACTGTTTGCCCCACGTACCTGCTTTAGCAGTAACAAAGCTTGAACCAAAGTTAATTTGAATCACACCACCGTTCTTTTTAAGAGCTAATAACATGTCGTCATTCATATTACGCTCAAAACCTGGTGTGTATTTACGTAGTGATGAGTGTGATGCAATCACAGGGGTGTTAGACAGTTCCATCACTTGATAAAACGCATCGTCCGAGATATGAGACACATCAATCAGCATGCCGATGTTATTCATCTCTTTTACTAGTTCTTTACCAAATGGGCTTAGGCCTTTCCACTTGCGACGAATATCGTATGATGAGTCAGAAATATGGTTGCTTTGCGAGTGTGCAAGGGTGATATAGCGCACACCACGGTCAAAAAAATGCTGTAGGTTGTTTAAATCGCCTTCAATGGGTGAGCCGTTTTCCATGCCCATAGCAATCGACATTTTACCTTGCTTAAATTGTGCTTCGATATCGCTTGTTGAGCTGGCAATGGCAAACTTGTCAGGTGCACGTTGTGCTATTGCTTCCATACCATCAATAAGTTGATTCGCTAATTGAAAGCTTTTGCCTTTGCCTTCAAACTCTAAATGAGCAGGAATATAAATCGACATAAATGGCGCGTTTAAACCGCCTTTTACTGCACGAGGGTAATCAAAATCGCCGCCATCAGTAGCTTTAGTTACATCAGCCCATTTTGCGTGAATACGGTAAGGTACATCAATGTGGGTATCGATTAAAATGGTATCGTGTGCAAGCTTAATTGCTTTATCCGAGGGAGTAATTTCTGCGTGTACTGCACCTGTTAATGCAATCGACATTGCAATAACTATTGAGCTTAGTTTTATCATTTATAATGGCTCTTTAAGTTAAAAAAGCCATTGTCTATTTTTACGCCGTGTCTGACAAGTTTACTCGTCGAATTGCGCTTCACTCTGTAGTGCTTTGAATTCACTTTTAGAAATTATGGTGACCGACTCATGTAGCTCAGAGAAAAATACCATAGCTTCGCCGCTTTTTAATTGCTGATTTACTTGCGCTACTTTACTTTCAATACTGAACTCTTGTTCGCCATAGTCAGTGCCTTCGCGCAAAACGTAGCTTTCAATTAGGTTGTACAGTGTGTCTTTATCAAGTTGTTCAAAAGGAATAATCATAGCCACTCTTTATCGGTGTTATTAAATACACATTGCTTAAAATAATCAGGCACCACTTGCTCTAACCAAAACACGGGTTTAAATGGGTTGTTACCGCTAATAAAACCTACGTGGCCGCCCCTCTCTGAGATGCGCAGCGTAACATGCTTACTTACATCCTGACTACTTGGAACTGCTTTAATCGACAGCATAGGGTCGTCTTTGGCATGAATAATTAGTGTGGGTGTCGCAATATCTTTTAAATACGGCATAGCACTGGCTTTTTTGTAGTAGTCGTGCGCATTTTCAAAGCCATGTAGCGGTGCTGTAAGCTGGTTATCGAACTCTAATAAATCGTCAATTTCCATTAACTGATCGGTGGTGATCGGTATCTGCTGTTTAATTTGTGGGAGTTTGCGTTGCATCGACTTTTTCATCCGATCGAGCAAATATTTTTGATAAACTTTACCTAAGCTTTTACGAATAACATCACTGGATGATGACAAATCATAGGGCGCAGATATCACAGCGGCTGCACTAAGCGGGCAGTGAATGTGTTCTTCCCCTAAATATTTAGCCAGCACATTACCACCCAATGAAAAGCCGACAGCCACAATCGGGCGCTTTGGAAATTGCTGTTTTAAATGGTTTATAAAAAAGGCTAAATCGGCAGTGTCGCCACTATGGTAGGCTCTTGGCAAGCGATTGACTTCGGTTGAGCAGTTTCTAAAGTGCATTAGCACCACTGCAAACCCTTGCTTTTTTAATGCTTTCATCATGCCTTTGGCATAAAAACTATTTATGTTGCCTTCAAGTCCATGAAGTACCACTGCGAGCGGCGCCGTTTCGTTATGCGGGAGTGACCAAGCAAGCTCAATAAAGTCACCATCGGGTGTATCAAGTTGCGCAAGTTCGTAGCGAGTATGGTGAAAAGGGCGAAAAAAACGCGGCATTATGGTTTGAACGTGTCGGTTGGTCATCCACCATGCGGGTTTGAACTTAGGGATCATGTCTGTACTACGCACTTTGCAATAAACGAAGCGCTAGTGTAGCAAATTTTTTATATTTAAAAATAAAAAGCGCCTAATCAGTAAACTAATAAGGCGCTTTGTGCGTCGTGCTTAATGCTGTTCTTTAATATCTGCATCGTGTACTTTTTTCATGAAAAAATACACAAAGAAGAGGCATAAACTAATAACGACGCCTAAAAATCCAAATGATAAAAATAGTACTGGGTCGCTAAAAAAATCTCTAAAGAATACGTCCATAATGGCCTCCTGATGTCTATGGGTTAATCATAGGCTGGCTTGGCAGGGCTTGATATGATCCAGATCAAGCTATTTAAAAGATTATAAAATGGGCAATGCAGATGTTGATTTTGATCAATAAAGTTAAGTCGATTTTGCACTTTTTAGTAAATTATCTGCGATTTTTTAATCACTTTTATAATAAAGATGGTCAGCAAAGTTCAGCTTTGAATAACCGTTGCTTTGTTTTAGGTTAAATAAAATAAACCTAGTGTTAAATATATTTGACATGGCTAAGGAGTGAACTTATAGTTTTAAAGTCAAAAATATTTTACTTGGGGTTAGCTTTATATGACTCGTTCAGAGCACTTTAAAGAATTTTTACAAAGCATAAGTTTTAGAGAACTGACGCTGAGTATCGATTTACTAGTAAGCGTGTACATATCTTACTTTTATGTAAACAGCCTAATGAATGCGAGTACGCAGCAGCTTAGTTCTGTTTCTTGGTTATCTGGTTTATTGCTACAGGTGTTAATTTATTCTGTGATACTTATAGTATTGAGCTATTTATTACTTTCATTTATCAGTGATAATGAATTAAATCAGCCACCTGATGTGAGAGAAAAGCAAATAAATTTAGTGGGTTATAAATATAAGGCCATAATATTACAGACGGGAATTTGTGTTGCTATTGTTCAGTATCAAATTGAAGCTAATAACTGGGGCCCAGCCATTGAATATAATATTCCATACTTACCAATGCACGTCATGGTAGGTGCTTTTTTGATTGCCGAAATAGTCAACTATATAGCGCAGCTTTATAAAGGTAGAACGGGTAATATTTATGAGTGAGTATGTAATAACTAACTCTATTCGAACATTACGCTTTTTACGCGATGAAATGACGCAAAAGCAATTAGCAGATGCTATTGGTGTAACTCGGCAAACGGTAATGGCAATTGAGGCAAATAAATATTCACCCTCTCTAGAAGTGGCTTTTAAAATTTCTATAGTTTTTAACTTGCCATTAGAAGAGGTGTTTCAATACAAAGCCAAAGATATGCAGCTTGGTTTATAAAACAAACCAAAGTAACCACGTATATTACGAGCTAATATTCATAATATAAGTGATATGATGAAAATAATGGTGAAAAATCATGCCAAATATTTATCGCTGTTATTGGGCGTTGAACAGGCTGTTAAATCCATACTATTAACTACATCAATCAATATTATTTGTTGCTGCTTTTCTAACTTCAACTCGGCGCCGAGAAGTGCTTTTCGAATTGCGGCGTAATCGGTAATCTCGGTTTGAATTGTTTTTAAATAGGCGCGGGTAGTACGTAGAGGCTTTAATACCTGCTGCTCAAATTCACTAATAGATTGTTCAAGCTTGCTCAGCTGTGTTTGGTTAATAGCTAGATTGAGAGAATCTAAGTAATACAGCAACAAGCATAGGTTGACGTTTTTACCTTGCAGGTTTTGGTAATCTAACAGGCGCGCTTGCATGCCATCTTCGCTATAAAGCTGACATGCAAACTGCCAAAAATCGTTGCTGTTAAGCAAGTTCATCGGCGAATGCCTGTTCTTTTTGTTCCATCTCTTCAAGGGCCATTAATAACTCTTCTTCAACATTATTAAGCTTAGGCGTAAGTGTGGCTTGCTTGGTAATTAGCTCTTTGAGCTTAGCTTTATTTTCATCGTTATAAAGTGTGTTATCGCCGAGCGCCTCTTCAACGTCAGCTAATTCTGCAGCAAATTTATCCAATTGTTTTTCAAGCTTTTCAATTTGCTTTTTAAGCGGTTGAATCGCTTTTCTAAACTCGGCCTCTAAGCGCTTTTGCTCTTTTCGGTTTACTTGTGAGTGGGCTTTTGGCTCGTCATCGGTGTCGCTTTTAGCGGCTTCTTTATTAGCATTAAGCAGCCACTGATAATACGCGTCTAGGTCGTAACCAAACTGAGTAACTTCGCCGTTATCAACTAAGTAAAATTCATCAGCGGTGTTTTTAAGCATGTGGCGATCATGCGATACCGTGACCATAGCGCCTTCAAAGCCTTGTAATGCCATAACCAATGCGTGGCGCATTTCTAAATCAAGGTGGTTGGTTGGCTCATCGAGTAACAGTAAGTTTGGCTTTTGATAGACTAACATAGCTAGCACTAAGCGCGCTTTTTCGCCGCCTGAAAAAGGGGCAACAGGGTCGAGTGCTTTATCGCCTACAAAGGCAAAGCCGCCTAAAAAGTCACGCAGTGATTGTTCGCTGGCTTTAGGGTTTAAACGTTGCAGATGAGTGACGGCACTGGCTTTTAAATCAAGTGATTCCAATTGATGCTGCGCAAAGTAGCCAATGTTTAACCCCTGATGCTGAAACACTTCACCTGCTTGAGGTTGTAAGTCACCAGAGAGCAGCTTAATAAGTGTTGATTTACCTGCGCCATTTCTACCAAGCAGCGCGATACGGCTACCTGGCACTAAGTTCAGCTTAATACTGTTTAAAATGGTCACATCACCATAACCGGCTTTAGCTTTGTCGAGTGTCATTAGCGGGTTAGGCAGAGCGGTTGGCTCGGCAAATTCAAAATCAAATGGCGAGTCAGCATGTGCAGGGGCAAGTTTTTCCATGCGTTCTAGCGCTTTAACGCGGCTTTGTGCCTGTTTGGCTTTACTGGCTTTAGCTTTAAAACGAGTAATAAATTGCTCTAAGTGGGCAATTTGATCTTGTTGTTTTTCAAACATGGCTTGTTGCTGTAATAAACGCTCAGCTTTTTGGCGTTCAAACTGCGAGTAATTGCCTTTATATACATTGATAAGTTGTTTATCTATATGCCAAATTTGATCAACCACCGCATCTAAAAACTCTCGGTCATGAGATATCAGTACCAATGTACCAGTGTAGGCACGTAAAAAACGCTCAAGCCAATACACAGCATCTAAATCAAGGTGGTTTGTAGGCTCATCCAGTAACAGCAAGTCGGCATCGCGAATAAGCGCTTGGGCTAAGTTTAAACGCATACGCCAACCACCCGAAAATGCACTTACTGGGTTTTCTATTTGGTTATTAGCAAACCCTAAGCCATGTAATAGCTCTCCTGCCTTGGCTTCTATGCTATAGCCTTTAATATTTTCAAGCTGAATATGCACTTTAGCTTGAGTGTCGCCATCATTGGTTTGCTCAGCTTCACGCAAAGCAATTCGTAGCGCATAATATTCAGGGTGGCCTTGCAGTACGTAATCTATAGCGCTTATTTCAAGGGCGGGGGTTTCTTGTTTTACTGAGGCCAGTGACCAATCTTTAGGAATACTGCAATTACCGCCATCCAACGAAAGCTCAGACTTTAATAAACTAAATAGCGTTGACTTACCACAGCCATTAGCACCAACAAGGCCTACTTTGTGCTCTGGAAATAATGTAGCCGATGCATTTTTTAATAAAGCTTTGCCACCGCGAAGCAGTTCTATTTCTGAGATTTGGATCATAAATACGTTACTTTACTGTGCCTTGATTGAATTGCGGCCATTATAACACGGATCTTATTAGCTATATCAATCGTATCAAGTAGGCAAATATTGCGATAAAATAACGTCAGTCAAAATGGTAGGAAAAACGAAGTGAAACATAAAAAACGATTTATTGCTGGAGCAACGTGTCCTGAGTGTAAAACCATGGATATGTTAATGCTCTACAAAGAGCATGACGTAGAAAAAGTTGAATGTATGCAGTGTGGTCACAAAATGGCTCAACCAGAGCAGGCTGTGCAGGCATCAACACGCCAATTTGAACAGATCATTGGCGTGTTTAATCCAGGCGACTAAACCTAAACAGTTTAGTAATGCGGTGGCGGAGGCTCCGGCATATTCGACATCATAGGTTGCGATGCTTGCGACTCTTTAAGTTTTTCAGCCAGCAATTCGGTTTGGCGCTTTATTTTTGCCAACTGTTGCTGGTGAACTTTTATTTCATCATTCAAAATTTCAATTGTTTCGTCTTGAAAAGCCACTTTAGCCTCAAGTTCCATTAGCCGATGTTCAATTGTGTTCATTTGGTTCTCGTATAATAAAGCGCTCAGCGATTCCGCTCGAGCTTTCAGTTAACAATGATTTACCGTTATCTGTAAATGCCACATCAAGTACCACTGCCGATTTGGGCTTACTGCCTTCTCGCGGAGTGACTTGCCATGTTTGAATTTTTTCACCGCTGGTTAGCTGCCATAAATCAACCCGTTTATTGGGTGAACCGGTTGCTAATAAAGTGCCTTGATCGTTAAAGCGCACTGCGGTAAAAATTTTCTGACGCGCAATATACTTTAGTTTACTAACAAGGTCACCTGTAGTCAGCTTCCATACATTTGCTTGTGCCATACTGTCGGCGGTAAAAGCATAGCGCCCTTGAGGATCTAAAGCGACCTGCGTTACTCGGGTTGGGTGATTAAAGCGATGAACTACTTGCCCACTTTGAGTATCCCATAAGTAGGCAACATAATCGTTAGAGCCGCTTAGTGCATAGCGCCCGTTGGGTGATAGGTCAACGGTATTTACTTTTTCTTGATGGCCTAAAAATTCAATGCGCCTACCTGTGTTAAGGTTTATAAATACCACAACGCCATCGCTGCGCCCGTAAACAACACTTTGGCCTTGGTTGCTAATGGCAATATCGCGAATGCTGGCTTTTTGTATTTTATAAAAGCCTTTATTTTTGCCGGTGGCAATATCCCAGACCGCAAAGGTGGTTTTTTCGGCGGTAACAGCCACGCTATTATCAAAAGCAATGGCTACGGCATAAACTAAGCTATCTTCAGCCTGCTGTTGAAACCATTGGTATTTAAGCGCTTGCTGTTGATTATCCCAAAGGGCGACCCCATGATGGATAGAAGACACTAAGCTGTATTGACCATCGTGCGATAACGCAGATGAAAAGGCGCCCTGTGCAGTGTGCTCAAAACTGGCCACTGCTTGTTGTTTTTCATCACTACATGCAATTGTTAATAAACAGCAAGTGGCGACTAAAAAAGTACGAAATAACGACATATTACAGGTATTTCCTCTTAACTCTTAGTGACTGAGAGGTTAGACTAGGTCTCGTTAAACGCCTAGGTTGTTTGTCTAATCACTGGATATGTTTTTAGTTTAGCTATTAAACAAGCAGCCTACCATGTAGGCCGTTAATCTTTAACTAGTAATATTACAATAAATGGCAACTGCAAAGTGTGTCGGAGATTTAAAATGAGAAAGACGATTAAATTGTCATTGATTGCAGCGTCAGTTTTAGCGCTTACAGCTTGTAATCAAGAAGCAAAAAAAGAGCAAGCAGACGTTAAGCTAGATACTGTAGCACAGCAACAAGCGTACGGTATTGGTGCATCTGTGGGTAACTTTTTAAATAAAGACCTAGCGGATAAAAAAGAAATTGGTATTGAATTAGACCAAGCTTTATTAATGCGAGGCTTTGAAGATGCACTTGCGGGTAATGCAAAAATTGACGAAGAGAAAATTCGTGAAGTACTAACAGCATTAGACGAATCAGTGCGTACTAAACAAGAAGAAAAAGCAAAAGTAGAGTCTGAAAAAAGCAAAGCTGAAGGTGAAAAATACCTAGCTGATAACGCTAAAAAAGAAGGCGTGATGGTTACTGAGTCTGGTTTACAGTACGAAGTAATGAGCGAAGGCGAAGGCGCAAAACCAGTAGCAACTGATGTGGTTAAAGTACATTATAAAGGCACATTGTTAGACGGTACTGAGTTCGATAGCTCTTACTCACGTAACGAGCCGACAACGTTCCCACTAAACCGTGTAATTCCTGGTTGGACTGAAGGTTTACAACTTATGCCTGTAGGGTCTAAGTACAAATTTACTATTCCTTCAGACCTTGCTTACGGCGATCGTGACTTAGGTAAAATTCCTGCTAATTCAACACTCATTTTTGAAGTTGAATTATTAGAAATTCAAAATGATGCAGCAGCTGCCGCTGCAGAATAAGCGTTATAGATAATAAAAAAGGGACCTTAGGTCCCTTTTTTATTACGTTGAATAACTAATTAGTCAGTGTGATTAGAAAATAAGTTATCAATCAGCTCATCTTCAAGTGCAAAGCGCGCTTCGAGTGCTTCACCCATTACTGAAAGATCGTTATCAAAGCCTTCTAGTAAATCTTCAGCGTCTACCTCAGCGTACTTATCGTTGAAATCCAGAGCGATGTCAGTGGTATCTGAAATACGTGGGTATATCGTATTAGCGAGTTGCTGGCTTTCTAGGCCTTTCTTTTCGCAGGCTTTAGCAATATCGTCGTACACTTCAAAGTGGCCGGCAGATAAATAATCCATTAAAATTTGGCAAAATGCCTGAATTTGTGATGGTTCAGGCAAAGACTGATCTTTTTTCTCATAAGGTGAAAAGCCTGCAATTTTACAGTAAAGCACAATCAACTCTTGGCGTTCGTTTAACCAATTATCGATGACCGTATGGCTACCCCCCCACTTTTGTTGAGCTTTTTCTACACGCTTCAGCATAATTCTTCTCCTAAGCTGGGTTGGATTTTTTAAATTAAAAATAAAACTTATGTTATCCAAGATATATTTAATTGGCGTGTATATCAACAAGTAAAATAGATGTAATACCAGAGGGAATTTTGTTTAAGGGTATAAGTTGTAAGTAATTTATTCCAGGCAAGAAAAAACCACCTATTACGGTGGTTTAATTTCTTTATTAGACTTGTTTAAACAAGCATTCTTATTTTTATTAGAGATTTTTATTATTTTTATATTAACAATTTTTGTTATTGTTTTGTTAACGCGGGAGATACAATATCAAGCTTTTTTAGATGTTGCAAATAGTTTAATGAAAAGTTTTTATTATTAACGTTTGTTTGGTTGTTTTATGTACAAAGTAACATGAAAATTAAAAATTACTTGATCTAGCGCTACTCTGTAGCGATTTAATCGCTTAGCGATAGAGGGGGCGTGAATATGGTGGTACAATCTTGCACAATTTCTAAAAGCCCTAGGACTCTATACGCTATGAGCGAATTAAAAAACGACCGTTATTTACGTGCCCTTGCCAAGCAACCTGTTGATGTCACGCCGGTATGGATGATGCGTCAAGCAGGACGTTATTTACCTGAATACCGTGCTACACGTGCACAAGCGGGCGATTTTATGAGCCTGTGTAGAAATGCTGAGTTAGCCTGTGAAGTAACATTACAGCCTTTGCGCCGTTACCCATTAGATGCAGCTATTTTGTTTAGTGATATTTTAACTATTCCCGATGCAATGGGATTAGGCTTGTACTTCGAAACAGGCGAAGGCCCTAAGTTTGAACGCCCAATTTCGTCACTAGCTGATGTTAAAAAAATTCCTAAACTTGATCCTACCGATGAGCTTGGCTATGTAATGAACGCAGTGAGCACTATTCGTCGTGAACTTAAAGGCGAAGTGCCATTAATTGGTTTTTCTGGTTCGCCTTGGACACTTGCAACTTACATGGTTGAAGGTGGTAGCAGTAAAGTATTTGGTAAAATCAAAAAAATGGCGTTTGCTGAGCCGCAAACACTGCATTTATTACTCGATAAACTAGCTGATTCGGTGATAGATTACTTAAACGCGCAAGTTAAAGCGGGTGCGCAATCGCTAATGGTATTTGACTCATGGGGCGGTGTACTAAGCCCGCGTGATTACAATGAGTTTTCATTGCAATACATGCATAAAATTGTTGATGGCTTAATTCGTGAATACGATGGCCGTAAAGTACCGGTTACTTTATTTACCAAAAATGGTGGTCAGTGGATTGAAGCGATTGCCGCAACGGGCTGTGACGCAGTAGGTTTAGATTGGACTATTAACATTGGTGATGCTAAACGTCGTGTTGGCGATAAAGTTGCACTGCAAGGTAATATGGACCCATCAATGCTTCATGGTACGCCTGATCGTATTCGCCAAGAGGTTGGTACTATTTTAGAAGACTTTGGTACTGGCAATGGCCATGTATTTAATTTAGGCCACGGTATTACACCAGATGTTGACCCAGAAAATGCCGGTGTATTCATTAACGCCGTGCATGAATTAAGTGCGCAATATCATAAATAGTTTCTAAATAACGATGAGTTATTAAAAAAGCCCGCTTGATTCAAGCGGGCTTTTTGTTACCTAGTGCTTAATATTACTTAAACAAGCGATTTAAACCATTTAACGCCGCAACTCGGTAGGCTTCTGCCATCGTTGGGTAGTTAAACGTGGTATTTACAAAGTAGTCGATGGTGTTGCCACCATTTTTTTGTTCCATAATAGCTTGGCCAATATGCACAATTTCAGAGGCACGCTCACCAAAGCAGTGCACGCCGAGTACTTCTTTGGTTTCTGTATGAAATAATATTTTTAAACTGCCCACATCGGTGCCTGCAATTTGCGCGCGGGCTAAATGTTTAAATTGCGCACGTCCCACTTCATACGGTACTTTTGCAGCAGTTAATTGCTGCTCTGTTTTACCGACAGAACTCATTTCAGGAATAGTATAAATACCGGCTGGAATATCAATAATCAGCTTTTCATCACAATTACCACACGCGATGGCATCTGCGGCAATTCGACCTTGATCAAAGGCAGCACTCGCAAGGCTTGGATAGCCAATAACATCACCTACCGCGTATACATTGTCTACTTCTGTTTGGTAGGTTTCGTTTACTTTTATCTGTCCGCGGCTATCTGCTTTTAAGCCAATGGCTTCTAAATTAAGGGTATCAGTGTTACCTGTTCGGCCATTGGCAAATAAAATACAGTCAGCTTTAACACGTTTGCCCGATTTTAAATGCATAACAACGCAGTCATCACGGGTTTCAATGCGATCAAACTCTTCGTTATGACGAATTACAATACCGCTATTCCAAAAGTGATAGCTTAATGCATCAGATATTTCAGCATCCATGAACGCCAATAAGCGATCGCGAGTATTCACTAAGTCGACTTTGGCACCTAGCCCTTTAAAGATAGACGCATATTCACAACCAATTACACCCGCGCCGTATATAAGTACGCGATGCGGGTCGTGTTCAAGGCCTAAAATAGTGTCACTTTCGTAAATTCGTGAGTGGGTGAAATCCACCCCTGGTGGGCGATAAGGTCGTGAGCCGGTAGCAATAACAATCGTTTGTGCAGTAAGGCGCTCAGTAGAACCGTCATTACGTCTAATTTCAATAGTGTGCTTATCAACAAAGCTAGCGTCGCCTTGAAACATATGAATGCGGTTACGATCGTAAAAACTGCTGCGTAAGTTTGACTGCTTTGAAATTACCGAACTGGCATGGCGTAAAATATCAGGAAAGGTAAGTCTTACCGGACGCTCGCCTACGTTAAATAAAGGATTTGCTTTGTATTCAATGTAGCGACTAACAGAATGACGAAGTGCCTTTGAAGGAATGGTACCCCAATGTACACAGCCACCACCCACGGCTGTTTGGCGTTCAATAACCGCTACTTTTTTGTTACTTTTAGAGAGGTTCATAGCGGTCCCTTCACCGCCAGGACCCGTGCCAATAATGATTGCATCATATTGGTATGTCACGGGTACTTTTTTCTTTTCTGGTTGTTTGGCCACAGCCACTCCTATTTTAACTAAAAGAGGCTTTTAATAACCTCGCATTAAGTGCTAGCCATGCCTGTTTTTGTGTTTCCCAGGCGGCCTCAAGCTCGTGATATTGTGCCATTAATGCCGACTTTTCACACTGCTTTGCCATATTATTTTTTTTAGCTTCCAACACTTGTTTTTGTAATGAGCAATAATTTTGCAGTTTTTTAAGCAACAAATCGTACTCTTGTTGTAATAATGTAAGCTTATCTTGCGCTAAAGGCAATTTTGCGAGGCGACCTTGTGTTTTGCTCATCAAGGTTTCTGCTTTAGCTTTTTCTATGCGCTCAACCGGTGTGCGCTTTAATTTACTCGCTAAACCAAGTGCAGCTAACGAGCGGATCATCCATTTAGTTGGGTCGTAATGAAACCACTTAATGCCGTTGCGGTAATCGCTAGCAAAAATATGATGAAAGTTATGATAACCCTCGCCATAAGTAAATAAGGCTAAAAAGCCGTTATCGCGTGCGGTATTTTTTTCTGTGTAAGGGCGAGAACCCCAAATGTGCGCAACAGAGTTAATAAAAAAGGTAAAATGCTGGCTCAGTACTAAACGAAGTAGTCCCGTTAGTAATAACATGCCCCACACATCACCTAACATTAAACCTAATACCAGTGGTAAACCAACATTCATGGCAACTACCAGCTTTAAGTAATGTTTATGTTGCCACATCACTATTTTATTGCGTTGTAGGTCGCGGCAATTGCTGTAATCACCGTAGCTATCGCCTTGGTAGTCGCGCAGCATCCAGCCTATGTGACTATACCAAAAGCCGTTGGTAGCGGCATAAGGGTCTTTTACAGGGTCATCAACTTGACCGTGGTGAATACGATGATCGCTGCTCCAATGCAGCGCACTGTTTTGCAAAGCAAACGCGCCGCCTAAGGCAAAAATAAATTCAACGACCGGGTGTGCGTTGTAGGTTTTGTGCGCCCATAAACGATGGTAACCCGCAGTGATCGATAATCCCGCGAAAAACATGCAAGCTACAAAAGCAGCCCATTGTGTGCCTGTAAAGCCATAGTTAAACCCATACCAAGGTACAAGTGTAACAGCAGCCAAAAACGTCAGGCTAAAGAAAAGGACGTTGGTCCATATAAGTGGTGGTTTTTTCATCTTTCTCATTTCTCAGCGTACAACTGTACGCTAAAATAATATTTCAATCTGCTGCCGTCAAGTATTAGACTGTACTATTAGCTATTTTTTTAATTAAAAATTTATTACAAATTCATTCAGGGAGCTGTTGATGTCGGGCGTTAGAGCACAACAGAAACAAAAAACACGACAAGCATTAATTGAAGCTGCTTTTAATCAGCTTAGTGCTGATCATAGCTTTTCAAATTTGAGCTTGCGTGAAGTAGCGCGCGAAGCCGGTATTGCGCCCACCTCTTTTTACCGTCACTTTAAAGATATGAACGAGCTAGGTTTAACCATGGTTGATGAAGCGGGTTTAACGCTGCGTCAGCTGATGCGTCAAGCTCGTAGGCGAATAGCCAGTGGCGGCAGTGTAATAAATACGTCTGTGGTTACTTTTATGGAGTTTATTGATAACTCTAGTAATCAATTTAGATTATTGCTGCGTGAACGCTCAGGTACCTCAAAAGCATTTAGAGCGGCAGTAGCACGTGAAGTGAAACACTTTATTTTAGAGCTTGCTCATTATTTAGAAAGTGAAACGCCCTGTGATGCGATTCATGCGTATATTCAGGCAGAGGCTATGGTTACGTTGGTATTTAATGCTGGCGCCGAAGCGCTAGATATTGAAGGTCAGCAACGCGATGAATTAATTGAGCGAGTTATTTGGCAGTTACGCTATATTACTCGTGGTGCGTCAAATTACGTACGCGCAGAAAAGAAAGAGTAAATATTAAAAAAAGTTAAAATAAGCACTGTACTTTACGGTGCTTGTTAATTTAAACGCCACGCCCTCCAAGGTTGAATTCTTTATCTCTTTTTTATCTATTTATTGAATTTAAAATCCCTTAAAAGTCTTGTGTAATTATTTTTATGGCATTTTTATGCTTGCACCTACTGCGCTGCAATGATAAAAATAAGCCTCATTGGACACACACACAAGAAAACAAATGCAAACTAATCGTTTAATTACACTAAAACTAAACCTCTTACTGCTGTGGCAAGTGAGCGGGGATTAGTGTGTTTGCATTGAGCTAAACAACAAAACCCCGCAATTGCGGGGTTTTTTTTATCTCGCTGCAGGGATAAATCGAAATTTGGGTAACACAGGAATGAGGGGCAGTTATGCAAGAGCAAGATAAAGTATGGATTTTTGATACCACCTTACGTGATGGCGAACAGGCACTTAAAGCAAGCCTGACTGAAGATGATAAAATTCAACTAGCGCATACCATTAGCCGCTTAAATGTGGATGTCATGGAAGTGGGCTTTCCGGTTTCGAGCCCCGCTGACTTTCGCTCAGTGCAGCGAATTGCCATTGAAGTAAAAGGCCCTATTATTTGTGGCTTAGCACGCTCGGTTGCCAAAGATATTGAAGCCTGTGGCGAGGCGCTTCGCAGTGCACAGCAAAGCCGTATTCATACTTTTATTGCAACCAGCCCTTTACACCTTGAGCATAAACTACGTATGAGCTTAGATGATGCAACCGCGATGGCGGTTAAATCAATCAAGCTTGCCCGTAATTACACTGATGATGTGGAATTTTCATGTGAAGACGCAGGACGTACACCACATTGGGATTTATGCAAAATAGTTGAGCAAGCTATTAATGCCGGTGCATCCACGATTAACTTGCCAGATACCGTCGGTTTTGTAACGCCAGATGAATACGCAGCAATGATCCGTCATTTAATGAACAACGTGCCAAATATTGATAAAGCCCGTTTAAGTGTGCATTGCCATAACGACTTAGGCTTAGCCGTTGCTAACTCTGTTGCTGCCGTTCAAGCCGGTGCGCGCCAAATCGAATGCACCATTAATGGTATAGGGGAGCGCGCGGGTAATTGTTCACTTGAAGAAGTGGCGATGATCATGAAAATGCGCAAAGACCATTTAAACGTATATACCGATATAAAAAGCGAAGAAATTTACCGCGCCTCTCGCCAAGTAGCCAAAATTTGTAATATGCCGGTACAGCCAAATAAAGCGATTGTTGGCGAAAATGCGTTTGCCCACAGTTCAGGTATTCACCAAGATGGTGTATTAAAAGCGCAAAATACCTATGAAATTATGTCACCTGAAAGTGTGGGTGTGCCAAGTAATCAATTAAATATGACCTCGCGTTCAGGGCGTCATGTTATAGAGCATCGCTTAGAAGAGTTAGGTTATCAAAAATCTGATTACGACATGGATAGCTTATACCAAAGTTTCGTTGCGTTAGCTGACCAAAAAGGCACAGTATATGACTACGACCTAGAAGCAATGATTTACTTTAATCAAATCAGTGACAAAGATGAAAAATATCAATTAGAGTTTGTTCACTCTACGTCGAACTCTCAATCGGTAGCCAGCTCAACGATAGGTTTGTTGATTGATGGCGAAGCAAAACAAGAAGCGGCCACAGGTAACGGCCCGGTAGAAGCCTCATTTGCAGCCATTGAGCGCTTAACTGGTATGAGCGTTGAAATGATTGAATACAATTTAGAGGCCACCGGCCAAGGTGCAAGCTCATTAGGACAAGTGAATATTATTGCTAAATATGATGGCCGTCCTTATCACGGTGCCGGTATTGCGGCCGATGTGGTCGAAGCCTCAGTACGCGCTATGGTTCGGGTTTATAACTTAATTTATCGAGCACAAAAAGTGTCTGATTTAAAACAACAAAGGAAAGCAGGATGAGTAAAACACATTACAGCGTTGCCGTATTAGCGGGCGACGGTATTGGCCCAGAAGTTATGGCAGCTGCAGAGCAAGTGCTTGATGCAGTAAGTGATAAGTTTGGCTTTACTCTGAACCGTGAACACCATGCTATTGGTGGCGCTGCCATTGATGAATTTGGCAAAGCACTTCCTGATACGACCTTAAAAGCGTGTGAAAACGCCGATGCTATTTTATTTGGCTCCGTGGGTGGCCCTAAGTGGGAACATTTACCACCGAATGACCAACCGGAGCGCGCGTCATTGTTACCACTGCGCAAGCACTTTGGTTTGTTTTGTAACTTACGCCCTGCTCAGTTGTTACCCGCATTAAGCGCTGCATCACCACTACGTGCTGATATTAGCGAAAAAGGGTTTGATATTTTATGTGTGCGCGAGCTAACGGGTGGTATTTATTTTGGTGAGAAAGGCCGCAGTGGCGAAGGGGCAGAAGAAACTGCATTTGATACGCAAACTTATTCACGTAAAGAGATAGAGCGCATTGCACGTTTTGCTTTTGAGGCCGCTAAGTTGCGCAGCAATCATGTGACCTCGGTTGATAAAGCCAATGTTTTAGCATCAAGCGTTTTATGGCGCGAAGTGGTAACCGAAGTGAGTAAAGACTTTCCAGAAGTGAGCTTAGATTACATTTATGTAGATAACGCAGCGATGCAACTGGTTAAGCAACCTAGCCAGTTTGATGTATTACTTTGCGATAATTTATTTGGTGATATTTTATCGGACGAGTGCGCCATGATCACCGGTTCGATGGGGTTATTACCGTCGGCAAGTTTGAATCAATCAGGCTTTGGCTTGTATGAACCCGCGGGTGGTTCAGCGCCTGATATCGCCGGGAAAGGGGTGGCAAACCCAATCGCACAAATTTTAAGTGCCGCATTAATGCTACGTTACTCATTAGGCCAAGACGAAGCGGCTCGTACGATTGAAAAAGCAGTCGCAGAGGCGGTTGAAGCCGGTGTGGGAACGCCAGATATTTATCCGCAGGGCGGCTATACCACCACCGATGTAGCAGCGGCCATCGTTTCACGCATTTAATTATTAAAGCCACAGCACCGTCAGGCTGTGGCTCAATCAGATCAGGGAGTTAGCAAGTGGCCCAAACCTTATACAATAAAATTTGGCAAGCACATACCGTTGCCAGTATTAATGAGCAAACCGATTTACTTTATATTGACCGTCATTTAGTACACGAAGTGACGTCACCACAAGCATTTGCAGGCTTACGTGAAAAAAATCGTAAAGTGCGTTGTCCAGAAAAAACCATTGCCACCATGGATCATAATGTTTCAACTAAAAGTCGTTCACTGGATGCAGCCAGCGAAGTCTCTAAAAATCAATTAATGGCACTGGATGCAAACTGTAAAGAATTTGGCATTTTGCTGTACGACTTAAATTCAGTAAACCAAGGCATAGTGCATGTTATTGGCCCTGAGCAGGGGATTACTTTACCAGGTACCACTATAGTCTGCGGCGATAGTCATACTTCAACGCATGGTGCGTTTGGTGCCTTGGCACATGGTATTGGTACCTCAGAGGTTGAGCATGTATTAGCTACGCAAACGCTACAGCAAAAAAAGGCGAAGTCGTTAAAAATTCAAATTAACGGTGTATTACGCCCTACAGTAACAGCTAAAGATTTAATTATGGCGGTTATTGGTAAGCTAGGCACTGCTGGTGGCACTGGCTATGTGGCGGAATTTTGTGGTGAAGGCATAGAAGCTCTATCAATGGAAGCCCGTATGACATTGTGTAACATGAGCATTGAAATGGGTGCCAAGGCAGGTTTAATTGCCCCAGATAAAATCACTTACGAGTACTTAAAAGGGCGCCCGTTTGCACCTAAAGGTGCTGATTTTGATGCCGCTGTTGCCTACTGGGAAACTTTAAAAACGGATGATGGTGCTCATTTTGATTTAGAAGTAGAGTTAGATGCAGGCAGTATTCAACCGCAAGTTACTTGGGGGACTAATCCAGAGCAAGTGATTGGCGTTGATGAATGTATTCCAGATCCAGATAAAGAAACCGATTTAATTAAAGCCGATGCAATTCGCAGTGCGCTTAAATACATGGGCTTAAAAGCGGGCGATAAACTATCAAGCGCCAAAGTAGACACGGTATTTATTGGCTCATGCACCAACAGCCGCATTGAAGATTTACGCGCTGCAGCAAAAATTGTTGAAGGTAAACAGGTTTTAGCTGGTATTGAAGCGCTGATTGTTCCAGGCTCAGGCTTAGTTAAGCAGCAAGCTGAAGATGAAGGCTTAGCCGATATTTTTAAAGCTGCAGGGTTTGAGTGGCGCGAGCCGGGTTGTTCGATGTGTTTAGCTATGAACGATGACCGTTTAGGAGCTGGTAAACGCTGTGCTTCCACCTCGAATCGTAATTTTGAAGGTCGCCAAGGGCGCGGCGGGCGTACACACTTAGTGAGCCCTGCAATGGCGGCAGCAGCTGCAATACATGGTCACTTTGTTGATATTAGAGGAGAAGCTTAATGAGCATCTATTTTAGCGGCTTAATGGCCCCACTTGATAAAAACAACGTCGATACCGACCAAATTATTCCTAAGCAGTTTTTAACTTCAACCAGCCGTGATGGTTTTGATGCAGCACTGTTTTACGATTGGCGTTATTTAGATAATGGCGAGCCAAACCCTGAATTTATTTTAAATCGTCCTTGTTACCAAGGTGCGCAAATATTATTAACCCGCGATAATTTTGGCTGTGGCTCATCACGCGAGCACGCACCATGGGCATTAAAGCAATATGGGTTTGAAGTGATTTTAGCTGAAAGCTTTGCTGATATTTTCTTTAATAACTGTGGTAACAATCAAATGCTTGCTATTACATTGCCAGCGCAAACGCTGGAAGAGTTATTTGTGTTAAGTGAGCAGCACGACGATATTCACATTGATGTGGATCTTGAAAACCAGTTACTTACCAGCAATAAGTTTGCGCCAATTCGCTTTGATATTCGCAAAGACGTGAAAGAGCGTTTATTAAGTGGCTTAGACTTTATTGGTGTAACCGAAACCCTCAATCCGCAAATTGATGCGTTTGAAAAGCAGTTAGCCGCAGAGAGACCGTGGCAGTAACCTTTTACATATGAAACTGGAGCGCAACTTAGGTTGCGCTTTTTTAATCGCTTATATTAAAAAACCACGCAATAAGCTTGCTAATGTAATCATTGCAATTAGTAATAAATTGAGAGTTTTAAATTTCTGGTAGCGGACTACCTTTGGGTCGTTGATAGTCGAAAAAAAACCATCTTTAAATGACTCAGCAAGATTGGCATAGGGTGTCCCATCTAATGAATTTTGTGATAATTTTTTCCATTGTTCTGGGTGCTGCTCAGCAAGGTGTTGATATATGTGCAGAGTGTAGCGATTTTGAATAATTAATAGTAATACGATGATTATTAAGCCGATATATTTTTCCATTTAAATATGTGCTCCGCGCTAAAACTGGCTTTACGTTTATACCAATCCGCAATAATACTCAATCATTTTGCGGGGCTAAACGTGTTGCTATCTGTGTTAAAAAATTCTAATTTCGAACAACTAAATAGCGAATTTTTTGCCTAGCTATCACCCCGTTTTTCCTGCCTCAAAATAGACCGCTTAATTAAGCGAATTGGTATTAGTTATTTCCCCTTTATCAAACAACAATATTTAATTTCTTATCTTCTTTCAAGCGATATTTTTTTACTAATTAATTAAAGTAAAACCCTATTGTTCTGTTAATTTTTATTGCTGTTCATCGTGATTATTTTCTTTGTGTTTGCTTAAACGCTAAGCTGATTTTTTACATGTTTAGGGACACATTATGAAATTATTAACAGCTGCAGCGTTTATGCTGGCATCCACTGCTGCATTAGCACGTCCAGCGCCTTTGGTATCAATTCCAAGTCATGATAGCTTTTTCAATAGTATTGCTGCTCACTGCGGTAAAGCTTTCGAGGGTAAAGTAACGGTTGATAATGCAACAGGGCCGAGTTCATTTGCCGATAAAAAGTTAATTATGCATGTGCGTAAGTGTAATGACCGTGAGTTACAGGTGCCGTTTCATGTCGGTGATGATGCTTCACGTACGTGGATCATTACTAAAACAGGTAGTGGTTTGAGCCTAAAGCACGATCATCGCCATAAAGATGGCAGCGATGATGTGTCTACTATGTATGGCGGTCATACTGTGGATGCGGGTTTTGCTAATATGCAGTCATTCCCTGCAGATCAGTATTCAAAAGAGTTATTTGTTAGCCAAGGCATACCGCAATCGGTAGGCAATACATGGCAAATGTATATTTACCCTGAACAGTTCACTTATCGACTTATTCGCCAAGGTCGCGAATTCCGTGTTGATTTTGATTTAACTAAACCTATCACACCACCGGCTGCGCCGTGGGGATATGGCGTTAACTAACTTAGTTCAGGTTAACTACAGTAAAACCACAGGCTATTTTAATACTCAGTGGTTTTACTGAAAATAACGAGGTGTTATTTTTTTGAGGTTTTTTCTGCAGGCATTTCACACTGCACAAATACACTGAGCGGTGGCTGATAAGCACGCGGTTTAGTTGGAAAGCGTTGGTACTCCTGCACGCCCTCAGTCACTTTTAACATAAAAGGATTATCGTGACATAAACGATTTGCGTGGCGCAACAAAAACACACTTTGGTTTCTAAAATGTGGGTAGTCGTCAGACTGTATTTCTAGGTGGTAATTGTTAGTGTCTATTTGAGTTTGCTTATAATGCACCTTTTCATCAAAATCATAAAGTCGCTGCATTTCACTTTGCTCTGCCGACACACTCAAACACCCCGTTAATAAACACCAGCTAATAATTCCATGTATGTAATGATTGGCTTTTATACTCATAAACCTTTAACTCCATCTTGATTTTGGGTAGTGTGATCAGCATATCTATTAAACCCGTTATGATATAAGTCTAACACCCAAAAAGGGGAAATGTGATGTTCAAGCAAATTAAACAGCTTTTTTCGAGTATTGATCAGCAAGATTATGATATTGAACAACATGATTTAAAAACAGCGGTTGCCGCATTATTAATTGAGGTAATGCGAGCGGATAACGATTTACAGGCTGATGAGCAACATACGCTAAGTCTAACATTAAAAAAATATTTTGATTTAACGGATGAAGCAGTAGATGAGTTAACCGAGCAAGCAAGTGCAAGCTTAGATGACGCCATTGATTATTTTCAATTTTCTAAGCAAATTAACAATCAATGTAGTGCACAGCAACGCATTGATATAGTTGAATTACTTTGGCGTTTAGCGTACTCCGATGGAGAACTTGATCCACAAGAAGAATACGTTATTCGTCGTGTTGCTAATTTATTGTATGTTACCCATGAAGACTTTATTGCTGCAAAGCTTGCAGCAACAAAGTTATAGTGGCTGCTTATTTAAGCTTACTTGCTACGCTAACTAACTGCTGTGCAAGACCAGCCACTTTTTCAGCGGTAGCGGGGTCGCTAATTCGACCGTTGTCATCTAATAAAGTATGAATAGCCGGTACTGCCAGTTGGTTCGCTAATACTAAGCTGCCAATGCCTGATAATATATCACGCACATGATTTAAGCCCCGTAAACCGCCCAACCCACCTGGTGAGGCTGCATATAACGCGGTTACTTTATTTGCAAATGCAGGCTCTGCGCCTTGTTCGGTGCGCGATGCCCAATCAATAGCATTTTTTAACACGGCGGTAATAGAGCCATTATATTCTGGGCTGGCCAGCAAAATGCCATCGGCTGCGCGAAGTTTGTCTTTAAGTTGTTGTACACCGGCTGGTGTGCCTTGTGCCTCGAGATCTTCATCAAACATAGGAATGGCTAAGTCTGCGAGTTTAATCACTTCTACTTCAGCGCCACTTTCTAAAGCAAAGCGTGCCGCTTCGTTAATGAGTTTTTGATGAAAGCTATCTTTACGTAAGCTACCTGCTAGGGCAATAATTTTTGGTGTTGTCATGAGCTGCTCCTGATAATGAGTTTGTATAATGTGACTTTAACAAATAATCACTTGCAGAAAAGCCAAATAAACGCAAAACTTGTGTGCGTATATGCACAGATTAAAGAGTAGTTATCATGGCAATTCAATTTAATGATTGGCAAGACCTGAAGGTTGCTTACGAGGTAGCGCGCTTAGGTACTTTAACTGCCGCGGCCGAAGTGTTAGATGTTCACCATAGTACGGTGCTCAGGCGAATAAATAACTTAGAAAAAAGCTTAAATGCGCGACTATTTCATCGCCATGCTCGCGGCTACAAAGTCACAGAAATTGGCGCTAAGTTATTTACCACAGCACAAGCGATTAATGGTGAACTAGAGCGCCTACATAATGACATTATTGCTGCAGATAGCACCTTGCAAGGTAGCTTGTTACTCACCACAGTTAGTGGCTTTATTGATGTATTAAGTGAGGTGTGTGAGCAGTTTCAAACCTTGCATCCGCAAGTGCAATTACAAGTGATTATGGATCAAAAACGCTTACGTTTAGATCATGGCCAAGCACATATCGCAGTAAGAGCTGGACCCAGACCGGATGAGGGTGATTATATTGCTCAGCATTTAGCGGCGCTCTCGTCAGGATTTTATGCATCAAAGCATTACATTAGCCGTTATGGGTTGCCACAAACATTAGCGCAACTATCGCTGCATAGCTTTGTGTCAGGTGTAGCAGGGTATAATGCCAAAGTGCCTTACTTTGCATGGGTTGATGAAAATATTCCCCCGTCGCAAGTTAAGCTAAGAGTGTCAGAAACCTCAGAAGCGACCCGCGCCATCGTTAAAGGACTCGGTATTGGCGGATTACAGCATGATGTTGCAGCGCAATACTCTGATTTAGTCCCTGTACTGCCTAATGAACTGAGTTGGCCAACCGATTTGTGGCTGGTTACGCATCATTTAGTGCATCGAACGGCAAAAGTTCAAGCGTTTAGTCAGCTATTAAAAAATTATTTTAAGCAGCGAAAGTTAAGTTAAAAAGGCTACAACGATTTTTTTATTGAAACACCTAAGCGCTTGGCTAGCCGCGTTAAGTTAGCGCGGTCGACCTGTAAACTACGCGCTGTGCTTGCCCAGTTATAATTATGTTGTTTAAGTTGCTGTATTATAAGTTGCTGAGTATAGGTATCTGTGGCTTGCTTTAACGAAATGTTGTTTGCTAAAGGTGGGATTACAAGCTGGTTTGAGTGTTCAAGAGCTAAGGTGTTAACATCGCTTAAATTTAGCTCACAATGCGCAGGTTCAATAGTAATAATTGGTTGCTGCCACTGATGTTGTTTAGCCTTTAATGCAGCCCGATTAATCACATGCTCAAGCTCCCTCACATTGCCTGGCCAGTCATATTTTTTAAGCAGCAGTTGCGTTTCAATACTGAGTTTTAGCTGTTTAATAGCGAGCTTGCGGGCTGTTTTTTCTGCAAAATAACCGGCTAATAAAATAACATCTTCATCACGGGCTTTCAATGGAGCGACTGTGAGTGGATAAACACTTAATCGATGGTACAAATCGGCGCGAAACCGTCCTTGTGTTACTTCGTGTTTTAGGTCGCGATTGGTTGCTGCAATCACTCTAACATCGACATATTTAAGTTCATCTTCGCCAACGGTTTGTACTTCGCCACTTTGCAGTACGCGTAATAATTTACTTTGCATAGCCAGAGGCAGCTCGCCGATTTCATCTAAAAATAAGGTGCCGCCATCGGCTAACTGAAATTTACCTTGGCGGGCATTTTGGGCGCCGGTAAAAGCGCCTTTTGCATGGCCAAAAAATTCACTTTCTGCGAGGTTTTCAGGCAGTGATGCACAATTTAAATGAATTAATGGCTGATCTTTACGTGCGGAGTGTAAGTGAATATTACGTGCCACCAACTCTTTGCCGACCCCAGTATCACCTAAAATAAGGACACTAAAGTTTGATGCCGCAACCAGTTTTATCTCATTTTTAAGCGTTTGTATTGCTGAGCTTTGGCCAATAATTTCACCACCATCACGTTTGAGCGCCTCACGGTTTAACGCTTGTACTAATTCACTAGAGTGCTGCGCATGTTGTTTGTAATGGGCAAGCTCTAGGGCTGTTTTAAAGTGCGCACTGCACAAGGTTTGTAAGGTGTTGAGTGTATCAGTGGTAATACCGTCAAACGCATTGGCGTTAAGGCTATCAAAGGTCAGAATGCCAAGTAGTGCGTTTTTATCATAAAGGGGTAACCCTAAGCAGGCATGCACTGGAATATCACCGGTTTTAGCCAGTAGTAGCCCGTCGTATGGATCAGGTAGTGGACAGTCATGTGCAAATTGCAGAGCCAAACGACTACTGCAGATGGCTTTAAGGCGAGGATGCTCCGCAATATCAAAACGTCGTCCTAGGCTATCGGGCATAAGCCCTTTAATGGCTAAGGGTTTTAATTGCTCACCTTGGCGAATTAATAATGCACTGGCATCGCTGGGAATAACACGTTCAACCGTGGCTAAAAGTTGCTCAAAACTGTGAGCATGTAACGTACTTTGCGCAAGTTCTAATGCAACTTGCGTCAGGTTGAATTGTTGGTTCATGTCAAAATGACCTTTTAGTGTATTTTTACAGGTTTTATAGTAGGTCATAAAGACCCATTTTGTAAAGCGAGTTAATTTAACCTTTTGAATATTATAGGTTTAATTGGTTGGCACACTCTGTGTAATGCTAAATGCAAGCAGTTAGTTATTACATAGGAAATAAACATGTTATCCGATAAAACCATACAAATAGTTAAAAGCACGGTGCCATTGCTTGCAGAGGCAGGTACGGTCGTAACCGATCATTTTTACAAGCGCATGTTTAGTCATAATCCCGAGCTTAAACATATTTTTAATATGACTAATCAAGAAACGGGTCGTCAGCAATTTGCATTATTTAATGCGTTGGCTGCGTACGCGCAAAATATTGATAATTTAGCCGTGTTAAAAGAGGCGCTAGCGCGAATTAATCATAAGCATACCAGCTTAAATATTTTACCTGAGCATTATCCTATTGTGGGCGCACATTTAATCGGTACGTTAAAAGAGCTTATTCCTGAGCAGTTTACTGCCGATGTTGAATATGCGTGGCGCGAAGCCTACGGTGTACTTGCTGATATTTGTATTACCGAAGAAGCGGCATTGTATGCGCACAGTAAAAACAACCATGGTGGCTGGGCAGGCACGCGCCAGTTTGAAATTACTGATAAACATATTGAATCTGAATTCGTAACTAGTTTTACGCTGACACCTGTGGATGGTAAAGCAGTTATTACCTACAAGCCAGGACAGTACATTGGCATTAAAGTTAAGCCTGAGGGCGCAGAATATGAAGAGATCCGCCAGTATTCTATTTCGCAAAAGAGCAATGCTAAAAACTATCGTATTAGCGTTAAAAAAGAGTGCCAACCAAAGCCTGGCGTGGTGTCTAATTATTTACACTCACTAGAGCAAGGCGCACGAGTAGAGTTATACCCGCCAGCGGGAGATTTCATTTTAAAAAATGAGGCAACTCCAGTGGTACTTATTTCAGCAGGCGTTGGCCAAACCCCGATGATGGCGATGCTGCAAACGCTACTTAGTGGTGATAAAAATCAAGCGATTAGTTATTTGCACGCGTGTGAAAACAGCCGCGAATTTTCATTTAAAGGGTATTTAGCGCAGCAAACGGCAATGCATCCACAGCTAAAAACATTTACTTGGTTTAATCAAGGTGGCGAGGAGTGTGATTTCACTGGGCTAATGGATTTATCGGTGCTTGAGGCATCATTACCTATTAGCGAAGGGGCATTTTATTTGTGTGGACCAGCATCATTTATGGCTTACGTAAAAGGCCAGCTACTTGATTTAGGTGTGCAAAGCTCAAACATTCACTACGAAATATTTGGACCACACCAAGCGTTATAGGTTAATTAAAAGCGTGTGTTACACGCTTTTAATTTAAACTTACAGCTTTTTACTATTTGTGTTAGCAGCATAAGCTTGTTGTTGCCAAGCATTAAATAGCTTTTGTTGTTTAGCTGAAATTTTTAAACCATACGTTTTTTGCATGTAAGCGTACGCATCGGCAATGCGTTTACGTGCATGAACAGGCGGTTCAACAACACGTTGTTTAAAATTAACTTTAACCTCACAGCGACCATATTGCGTCGCGTTTTGGGCTAACATGCCAAAGCGGTAGTTTGAGCGATCGGCGTTAATTTCACCAATTGCAGGGGCTAAATTGTTTATATCGGCTTCCATCAAGCGAAACTTAGCGCTAACTTTGCGGCAGTTTTTACGCCCACCATCTTGCCAACATTGTAACTGGTGACCAAATTCCCATGCAGGGACAATATGTTCCCATTCAATTCGCAGGGCACGTTGATTTACTTTGCCTGAGCGGGTTAGTGTGTTGCGAGGCACGTAGCCACAATGGGTAGGGTCGGGTACCAACTTTTTGCCTTGTTTTTTTATATCGCAACCACAATAAATACTTTTAGCGTTTTCGGGAAGGGTATTAATTAAGTGCTTTTTGGCACTCGAAAACCGCGTAAATTGTTCGCCCATTGCTGAAAAACAAGCACAGCAAGCCAACAAAGCTAAAATAAACCGAATCATATCCATCACATACGTGAACTACAGGAGCGGCTAGTTTAAGGCCTAGAATAAAAAAGTAAACTGCCGCCGGCATGCTTTAATTTTAATTTGCGTATTTTGTGTAGGGCGTTTTTTAGGAGTAAATAGTGGGCAATATTCAGAGGCTAACGCTAAAAACGCGTTAATGCAGTGATTCCTGCGTTGTTGATTTGGTATAACGGTAAAACTGCGTTAAAGTTTGCAATGAGATTAATAGAGGGTAAAAACGAGATAATGTCGGAAATTCAATTTTTAAATGTAGATCTAGAGCTTGAGTCAAAGCAAGATATTAGCGTATTAGTTGCTGATTTAAAAAAGGTCGCAACTATTTTACATTATGATAAAGACGAATACCGTCAACTTGCTCGCATTGAGGTTGCAGGTGAAATAACCACGCCAGATAAAGCGATTAATCACTTGTGTGAGTTAATCGAGTCGTGTTCACGCAATGCATTAAAGCAATGGTTGAGTTGTTCACGCAGAACTTTCGATATTGGGTTTGAGTCTGGCACTTCGCCAAAATGCTTTAACCAAGCCTTACATGCAGATACCTTGTTACGTATATCTGCAATTGGTGCAGGCGTAGAAATTACTATTTACCCTTTCGAAAAGTAATTTAATTTCAACCTTGGTTAATTGACTTACTAGCCTTTTCGCTCTACTACGGCTGCGGTCATACGTGATACGCAGCAAAGCTCATTGCGGCTATTGGTTATTTTAATATCCCAAACCGAGCTGCGCTTGCCGATATGATAAGCTCTCGCTGTGGCCGTTAATGTGCCATTGCGTGATGCCTTTAAATGACTTGCACTGATCTCTTGGCCAACACAATAAAACCGATTGAAATCAACCACAAAATTAGCGGCATAACTTGCTACTGTTTCAGCAAGCACCACATTTGCACCACCATGAACGATACCCATAGGGTTATGATGCTCTGGAATTGCCGGCATAGTTGCCACTAAGTAGTCATCACCAATTTCACTGATTTCTATTCCCATGGTTTTCATGAGTGTCCCTTGGCCTGTAATACCTTGATCTAATTGCTTACAAAACTCTAATGTAATCGGTTGATGCCAAATACTCATGCTAGCTCCTTGGATAAGTAATTGAGAATTAAAATTTATTAATATGATAATGCGTTGCTAATAATTACATTTATCACCCTGCTTTTAAAGTAGGTTATTGTTTGATGATAACGGCATATAAGGCATTAATTTATATTTGCGATTTTTAAATAACTGTATATACTCACAGTTAATTGTACTGTATGGAAAACCAGTTGTATGCGACCATTAACGAAACGCCAAGCGCAAATACTCGAACTCATTAAAGTGTTTATTAAAGACACTGGTATGCCTCCTACACGTGCCGAAATTGCACAAACACTGGGTTTTAAAAGTGCGAATGCTGCAGAAGAACACTTAAAAGCACTGGCCAAAAAAGGTGTGATTAAAATGAAGCCAGGCGCGAGTCGGGGCATTCAGCTTGTTGAAGAAGAGGAGCCAGAGCAGTTAGGCTTACCTTTAATTGGCAGGGTGGCTGCCGGTGAGCCTATATTGGCGCAACAGCATGTAGAAAGCCACTGTAAAATTGACCCTTTAATGTTTAAACCTGCGGCCGATTTTTTATTGCGTGTTAACGGTATGAGTATGAAAGACATTGGTATTATGGATGGTGATTTACTTGCTGTGCATAAAACCCAAGTTGCCGAAAATGGACAAGTTATTGTTGCCCGTGTTGACGACGATGTAACCGTGAAGCGTTTAGAAAAAGCGGGCAGAAAAGTACTCTTACATGCTGAAAATGATGAGTTTTCAGCTATTGAGGTCGATTTAGAAAATGAGTCGTTCAATATTGAAGGCTTAGCGGTAGGTGTTATTCGTAACGCTGACTGGATGTAGTATTAAAGCATAATTTAGCGCTTAATAGTGATTAGGCGCTGGGTTTGTTAGCAGCACAATGTCTAACTTATCAAATGTATGACTATATGTTGTTAAGTGCTTCTCCTATCATAAATAAAATCACTAAATACTTTATAAATAAACAAATTTACTCTGCTTTTTTAAGTTAACAATTTTTTATATTTCTATCCTGTAATTTCAATACACCCCTTACTAAACCTGACTCTTAGATTAATTGCCTGACTAGTTGCTATTTTTTTAGCTGCGCATTTTAAAAAATACACCTTGTTTATTTTTCATACTCACCTTGCTTATTGTTTATTTTTTAACTAGTTATTAAAGAGCTGGAATAAAAATAACTCACAGCTTAGTCGTTTTGAGAACACACATTTACTAAATCCAGCACCCTTATAAAAAATAAAAATAACGAATAGGCGTTTAAGCCGTATGCCTCTTCGCTTTGCGTCAGCAATAGCATCAAAGGAGCCGTCACATGGGTAAGCTGAGTTCTTCCTTGTGGCTTATATTGTTTGTTTTTTCGCAGAATGTGCTTGCTAATAGCCAATATAATATGCGTAAAGGCGTAACCGATATAAGTAATAATGTATACCAACTGCACATGACTATTTTTTTAATATGTTGTGTGATTGGGGTGATCGTGTTTGCCATTATGTTTTGGGCACTCATTCATCATCGCAAATCTAAAGGGGCTGTCCCTGCCCAATTCCATGAAAGCACCAAAGTAGAAATACTGTGGACTGCGATCCCTTTTGTCATATTAATTGTTATGGCCATTCCTGCGACTAAAACCTTAATTGCCATGGAGGATGCCAGCAAAGCTGATCTCACCATTAAAATTACAGGCTCACAGTGGAAGTGGCATTACGAGTATATGGGGGAGGACGTTGAGTTTTATTCCATGCTAGCTACACCTCAAAATGAAATAACCAACCTTGCTGATAAAAACCCGAATTATTTACTCGAGGTCGATAAACCGCTGGTACTACCAATTAATCAAAAAGTACGTTTTTTAATGACTTCAGATGATGTTATTCACTCATGGTGGGTGCCTGACTTTGCCGTTAAAAAAGATGCAAACCCTGGGTTTATTAATGAAACATGGACCAATATTAATGAGGTTGGTACTTACCGTGGGCAGTGTGCAGAGCTTTGCGGTAAAGATCATGGTTTTATGCCTGTTGTGGTAGAAGCTAAAACAGAAGAAGACTTCAAAACGTGGTTAGCAGAGGCTAAACAAGCCAAGCAAAAAGCAGCTGCAGCAGACGCTGCGTTATTAGACCAAGTTGTACCAAAAGAAGAGCTGATGGCGCTTGGTGAGCAGGTTTATATGGCGAGCTGCGCGGCGTGCCATCAGCCAACAGGATTAGGCTTGCCGGGTGTTTTTCCGGCTCTTAAAGGCAGCCCAATAGTCATAGGTGATATCAAAGGGCATATAGATATTTTGCTCCACGGTAAACCAGGTACGGCTATGCAGTCTTTCGCAAAGCAATTATCAATCAAGCAAATAGCAGCTGTTATTACCTATAAACGCAACGCGTGGGGTAATGACACTGGTGATGTAATTCAACCGAGCGAGATACAAGCGGCACTGGATGCTGATGGGGAGGCTAAATAATGAGTAGCATTGCAGAACAACCTAATACCAATGAGGCTCATCATGCCCATCAACCTGCCACAGGCTTTAAGCGCTGGTTATTTACAACCAACCATAAAGATATAGGTAGCTTATATTTAATTTTTTCACTCACCATGTTTTTAATTGGTGGGGCAATGGCGATGGTTATTCGAGCTGAGTTATTTCAGCCGGGCCTACAACTGGTTGATCCTCACTTTTTTAATCAAATGACCACAGTGCATGGTTTAATAATGGTGTTTGGTGCGGTTATGCCAGCCTTTACCGGCTTGGCAAACTGGATGATCCCGCTAATGATTGGTGCGCCAGATATGGCCTTACCGAGAATGAATAACTGGAGCTTTTGGATTTTACCGTTTGCGTTTTTAATCCTATTAGCTTCATTATTTATGCCTGGTGGTGGCCCTGCATTTGGTTGGACCTTTTACGCGCCGCTTTCCACCACTTATAGTAACGACAACACAGCAATGTTTGTATTTGCTGTGCATATTATGGGTATTAGTTCGATTATGGGGGCCATTAATGTGGTGGTCACCATAGTAAATATGCGTGCTCCGGGTATGACGTGGATGAAGCTGCCGTTATTTGTGTGGACATGGTTGATCACGGCGTTTTTACTTATTGCAGTTATGCCGGTACTTGCTGGTGCAGTTACTATGGTGCTCACCGATAAATACTTCGCGACCAGTTTCTTTGATGCCGCTGGTGGTGGCGATCCGGTGATGTTCCAACATATTTTTTGGTTTTTTGGTCACCCTGAAGTTTATATTATGATTTTGCCTGCCTTTGGCATTATTTCTACGATTGTTCCCACCTTTTCACGTAAAAAACTATTTGGTTATGCCTCTATGGTGTATGCCACCTCCTCCATTGCCTTGTTGAGCTTTATTGTGTGGGCGCATCATATGTTTACCACTGGTATGCCCGTGGCGGGTGAGTTGTTTTTTATGTACGCGACTATGCTGATATCGGTACCTACCGGCGTAAAAGTATTTAACTGGGTAGCGACTATGTGGCGCGGGTCTATTAGCTTTGAAGTGCCAATGCTGTTTAGTATCGCATTTATTGTGTTGTTTACTTTAGGTGGTTTTTCGGGGTTGATGCTAGCGATTACACCTGCCGATTTCCAATATCATGATACCTATTTTGTGGTTGCACACTTTCATTATGTACTCGTAACGGGCGCGGTGTTTTCTATTATGGCGGGGGCTTATTATTGGCTGCCAAAATGGACCGGAAACATGTTCAATATTACCTTAGCAAAATGGCATTTTTGGTTGTCGTTAATAAGTGTAAATGTGCTGTTTTTCCCAATGCATTTTGTGGGGTTAGCCGGTATGCCACGCCGTATTCCAGATTATGCGCTACAGTTTGCTGATTTTAACGCCATTATTAGTATAGGTGGGTTTGCCTTTGGTTTATCGCAATTATTATTTGTGGTGGTTGTGTATAAATGTGCAAAAGGGGGCGACAAAGTGCCTGCAAAAGTTTGGGATGGAGCTGAGGGGCTTGAATGGGAAGTTGATTCACCTGCGCCTTATCATACGTTCTCAACGCCGCCGGACATTAAATAATGACTCACTTGCCGTTATTAAAAAAGCTGGTGGTGATTTGCATTGCAATGTTTGCATTTGCATTTGCCATGGTCCCTTTGTATGACGTGTTTTGCGATATAACGGGGCTTAATGGTAAGCCCTCGTTAGAGCAGGCACAGCAAAGTACCTTGGTCACTGAAAATAGAGAAGTCAGCGTTAGTTTCACTACGCATGCGCAAAGTGGTGCGCCTTTTGAAGTTAAATCTAAAGAGTACAGTGTAGATGTAAAGCCTGGGGCTATGCGTGAAGTTAAGTTTAGCGCTAAAAATAACAGTAATGAAGATAAAGTAATGCAGGCTATACCGTCGGTAGCACCAGGAAAAGCGGCCAAGTATTTACACAAAATAGCGTGTTTTTGCTTTGATCAGCAACCGTTAAAGGCAGGTGAAGAGCTGGAGTTTACATTATTGTTTTATGTAGATACTGAATTACCCAGTGATGTAGAAGAGTTAACCCTGTCTTATACCGTATTTGATATTAGCGAGCGGCTAGTAGCCAGTAATAACTAGCTTATAAAACTAGTGAAAAACTAGGAGCAAATAAAATGAATCAAAAATATGAACATTATTATGTACCAGAGCAAAGTCCATGGCCAATAGTTGGGGCAGTTGCGTTATTTTTTATTGCGGTAGGCGCAGCCTTAACCGTAATGGATATGGGCAAAGAGGGTGGTAATGGCGTTTACTTGTTATACGTAGGTATAGCTGTACTCCTTTACATGCTGTTTAGCTGGTTTAAAAATGTCATACACGAGTCTGATCAAGGGCTTTATTCTGCACAAATGGACCGTTCTTTTAGGCAAGGTATGAGCTGGTTTATTTTTTCAGAAGTGATGTTCTTCATGGCATTTTTTGGGGCGCTTTTTTATGCTCGCATGTTTTCTGTGCCTTGGCTTGGAGGTGCGGATAACAACGCCATGACAAATGAAGTATTGTGGCCGACGTTTGAAGCCATGTGGCCATTGCTAAATACCCCAGGAGGCACTTCGACCCAAGCGATGGGCTGGCAAGGGTTGCCGCTTATCAACACCCTTATTTTGCTGGCCTCGTCGGTAACTTTACATTTTGCCCATGTGGCGATGGAAAATAATAAACGTACCCCACTCAAAGTATGCTTGGGAGCGACCATTTTACTCGGAGTGTGCTTTTTAGGGCTGCAGGTAGAAGAGTATATATATGCTTATAACGATCTTAACTTAACCCTTGATGCGGGCATTTATGGCAATACCTTCTTTTTGTTAACCGGCTTTCACGGCATGCACGTCACCTTAGGAACAATTATTTTATTGGTGGTGTTTTTACGCATTATGAAAGGACATTTCACTAAAGATAAGCACTTTGCCTTTCAAGCTGCAGCTTGGTACTGGCATTTTGTTGATGTTGTTTGGCTGTGTTTGTTTGTATTTGTGTATGTGCTTTAGTGATTAAGGGAGACTGATTTGCCTTAATAAAACCAAGTTTTAGTGCGGCAATCACCATCACTAATACCACAACAGAAAATAACACCCGACGCCCTAAAAAGTGAGACATAGGGCGTCCATTGGTTTTCCCTGACACCATAATTAATAAAGCACGAAATAAATTAAATAATATAAATAATAACAGTAGAACAATAATAATTTTAATAATCACTGGATTATACCCTTATGCAGTTAGTTGTATTTAACAAACAAAAGCTTAGCTCAATAATAACAATTTGCTTGGTTGTTATTGTGGTATTGGTTTGTGTGCGACTAGGGTTTTGGCAATTACAGCGAGCAGAACAAAAGCAACAGCAGCTTAGTGCCATTGAAAATATACAACAACATGGCGTAATGAGCTGGGCAGAGTTACAACAGCTGCCAAAAGAGTGGAACAAAACCGGTGTATTGGTTTCGTTAAATGGTTATTTTGACACTAATAATTATTGGTTGCTTGATAATCAAATCTATAATGGTCAGGTTGGTTACGACTTACTGGCATTATTAAAACTGTCTGATGAATCACGCTTTTTGTTAGTGAACTTAGGCTGGGTAAAAGCAGAACGTTCAAGAGAAATCCTACCAAACGTAACAATACCTAGTGGTAAATTTACGTTAACGGCACAAATTAAAGAAGATAATTTAAGTGGCTTTACCTTAGCCAATAACAATACTCAGTCGGATTTAGCCAAACGAATTCAAATCATTGATTTACAAGCATTGAGTAGCCAATCTAATCGCCCTTTAGTGAATTTTATGGCTTACCGCCAAGGTCAAGCTGATGAAATTGCTGCCCCTCATTATGAAGCCGTTGTTATGAGTCCAGAAAAACATTATGCCTACTCAGTACAGTGGTTTTTAATTGCGGTTGCCTGTGTGGTGGTCGCTATTTTTGCAAGCAGGAAGAGGATAGATAATGAAAAATAAACCCCTGTTACTCTTTGCTGTGTGCTGCGCTATTCCCTTAGTGCTGGCTTACAGCGCGTTAAAACTTGATTGGCTACCTACAGCAATTACTAACCATGGTGAATTTTTAGAGCGTGAAATTAAGCTAGACAATTGGGCGCAGCATAATCCTAAGCAATGGACCATCGCTTTAAATTATTCAGCACAATGCAAAGCGTCTTGCACAGAGCAATTAGCCGCTTTAGACAATTTATATGTTGCCCTTGGCAAAAACCAACACAAAGTTGATATGGCTATTATGGGACAGCCTGAGCTAGTTACAACGCGTTGGCATGTTATTGATGAGCAACAGCAGTTAAAACCTGCCAGTTTGTATTTAATCGATCATATGGGGCTAATTGTACTGGAGTATCCATTTAGTTCTCAACCACAAGAAAACCGTTTGATCCAAAAAGGGTTATTAAAAGATCTAAAAAAATTACTCAATTACTCTCGTTCGAGCTAAGTAGAGGATGCTATGTATAAAAACTATAAAAATTTGGTATTAGCAACGAGTTTATTCGCATTAATTGTGGTGGCTCTGGGCGCATACACGCGTTTAAGTGACGCAGGGCTTGGTTGTCCCGATTGGCCTGGTTGTTATGGCTTTTTAACCGTGCCTAAACACGAAGCAGAGATTGCACAAGCGATTCAAAGTTATCCCGATATGATATTTGAAAAAGCAAAAGCATGGAAAGAAATGATCCATCGCTACTTTGCAGGCACGCTTGGGGTATTAATTTTAGTGTTGTTTATTTTAGCTTTTCTAAAGCGTCAGTACCCAACCACGCCTGTAAGGTTGCCTATGATATTGCTGCTGCTTGTTATTTTTCAGGCCGCATTAGGTATGTGGACGGTTACTATGAACCTACAGCCGCTTATAGTTATGGGGCATTTGCTCGGAGGATTTAGTATTTTAGCGTTATTAACGCTATTGTATTTGCGTCTGACCAGCCAACCTATTACGGGTGGTGATGCGGGCGCAAAACCTCACTTTAAATTAAGCCTCGTGGCATTAACGGTACTGATTTTACAAATCGCCCTTGGTGGTTGGTTAGCGGCTAATTATGCGGCTCCACATTGTAATGGCTTACCGCTGTGTAGTTACGCTCAGCCTTTTTCATTCAGTAGTGTCTTTCAGCTCCCCCTTGAGCACAGTAATTATGAATTTGGTGTGTTGTCGCAACAGGCGCGTATGTCTATTCATTTACTGCATCGAATATGGGCCTTAGTTACTTGCATTGTTTTAGCCTTGGTGATGTGGCGTATATACAGTCATGCCTATTCGCAAAAAATTAAAAGCTGTACGGTGAGTGTGTTAGTGGCGTTATTCTGCCAGATAGCTTTAGGGTTAGCCGTGGTGCATTTTCATTTTCCGTTAGGCGTGGCACTGGCGCATAACTTAATGGCTGCCATACTGTTATTAACTATGGTTAGGTTATGTTATTACCTAAAAGTACGTACTTAGAGGGGAATGATTATGGCACTTACAATTAATAAAAAAGCAATGCAGCCCGTTTACAGCGCATCGTTATTGACTAAAAGTTACCACTTAATCCAAGATTATTTGGCAATAAGTAAATTTAAAGTAGTGGCTATGCTAGTGTTAACAGCATGGGTTGGCTTAGCGCTAGCCCCTGATGTTGGCAGAGGTGTTGGGGTTCAGTTCATCAGTTTATTAGGGATTGGATTACTCTCTGCGGCCGCCGCAGTCATCAATCATGTGGTTGATAGCGAAATTGATAGCAAAATGGCACGCACCCGCCATCGCCCTGTTGCTAAAGGGCGTTTAAGTAAATTACATGCACTGAGCTTTGCTGCTGTGATTGGCGTTGCGGGCTTTATTATGCTGATGTTGTGGGCAAATACGCTCACAGCCATACTGACCTTATTTGCACTTGTTGGTTATGCGTTTATTTATACGTCATTTTTAAAACGTGCCACACCACAAAATATAGTTATAGGGGGATTAGCCGGTGCAATGCCTCCATTACTCGGTTGGGTGTCTGAAACAAATCAAATGGCGGCAGCCCCTTGGTTGCTGGTGATGATTATATTTACCTGGACCCCACCTCATTTTTGGGCGCTCGCCATCGCGCGTAAAAGTGATTATGAGCGGGCTAAAATCCCCATGTTACCGGTCACCCATGGTATCGATTTTTGTAAAACATGCGTGCTTGCATATTCGGTATTACTCGCCATTGTATGTGTGTTTCCTTATTTGATTGGCATGTCAGGGCTTATTTATCTAAGCGGGGCATGTCTTCTCAATATTGTATTTATATACAAAGCAATTAACTTAAAGTTTGCCGCCAAAGAAGACACTGCGATGGATTTATTTCGTTTTTCGATTATTCATTTGATGATACTATTTATCATCTTATTTATAGATAAATGGCTAGTTATATGAAGCAGTTATGGTGTGGTTTAGTTGTTTTTTCAGTACTCTTTTTATCGGCCTGTAGTGATAAAAAAAATTTACAAGATCTTGATGCGTTAGTTTATGAAACCGCAAAACCGTTATCTGACTTTTCGTTGAGTGATCAACAAGGGAAGTTAGTAACCAAACAGCAGTTTTTAGGCCAGTGGAATTTAGTGTTTTTAGGTTACACAAGTTGCCCTGATATTTGCCCGATGACGCTAGCTAAGCTCAACAATGCCTATAAAAATTTGCAGGCTGAGTATCCACTACAAGTATGGTTTATATCTGTTGATCCTAAACGTGATATTGCTCAAAAACGTAAAGAGTACATAGATTACTTTAATCCAGATTTTTTAGCTGTATCAGGTGAACATAAAGACTTATTTCCATTTGTCCGCGAGCTTGGATTAATTTACGCAATTAGTGATAGTAATGAATCCGACTATGCGGTGGATCATAGTGCATCTGTTGCCCTTGTTGATGGCAGTGGCGCACTAAGAGCTATTTTTAAGCCTGAATTTAAACAAGGAGATGTGCCTTTGGTTAATACTACAAAATTAACCGCAGAATTTATTAAAATAGCCGAATACTACAAAAACTAGCTTTTAAAGGTTTTACGATTTTAAAGGGGCTTTATGCCCCTTTTCGCGTTTTTTATTAACGGTTTTTAATTAATTAGTTATTTTTTAGTCGTTTTTATGGCGTTTTCATTATCTCGGTCTAAGCTTTTGTTATGGATTGAGTTGATAAGGAAAAGCTTAAAAAATGCTTAAACTACCAAACGAACTTTCAATTGTTCATGTTGAAGTTTTACATCAAGATTTATTAAGCGAACTTAATAATAGCCGAGATATTTGCTTAGATATTAGCGATGTAATGTCTGCTGATACGGCCTCGGTTCAACTTTTATGTGCCCTACAAAAACATCTCCTTACTATTAATCAAAAAATTGCCTGGGTTGGCAGTAGTGATGCATTAACCAATGCCATTGATCAACTCGGTTTAAGTGAATACCTAGCACCAGAAAGTACTAATTAGAGGTCTATATGAAAAGAATATTAGCTGTAGATGATTCTGCATCAATGCGTCAAATGGTGAGTTTTACGTTAAAAACAGCAGGGTTTGATGTTACCGAAGCCAAAGACGGTAGTGAGGCATTAGCGATTGCCAAGCAGCAAGGTTTTGATGCAGTTATTTCTGATGTAAATATGCCTGTTATGGATGGGATCACGCTTATTAGAGAGTTAAGAGGGCTTCCGAATTACAAGTTTACACCGCTACTTATGTTAACCACAGAATCGGGTATGGATAAAAAGGTAGAAGGGAAAGCTGCTGGGGCAACAGGGTGGATTGTAAAGCCCTTCAATCCAGATCAACTATTAGCCGTGCTAAAAAAAGTAATCCGCTAACCTAGGAGTGCACTGTGAGTATTGATTTAAGCCAGTTTTTTGAAGTGTTCTTTGAAGAGAGTTTTGAAGGCCTCGATGTTATGGAGACTGAATTACTCAACTTAGTGCCGGGCGAAGAAGACTTAGAAACCATTAATACTATTTTTAGGGCTGCCCATTCTATTAAAGGAGGCAGTGCTACCTTTGGGTTTAATTCAATCGCAAACTTCACTCATGTTCTAGAAACATTACTGGATCAAATACGTGAAGGTCAGCGAAATATAAGCAGTGAACATATTAACTTATTACTTAAATCAGTAGATTGTTTAAGAGCCTTGTTGCATTCGCTTAAAGTACAGGAAGAGCCTGATTTAAGCCAAGCTGACTCATTACGAGAGCAGTTTGAAAGATTACTTGGCATGCCTGAAAGTGAAGCCGTAGTGGCAGAAGCCAGTGTTGAACAGGTCATTATTAATACTTATCAAATTGATTTTAAACCGCATTTTCATTTGTTTAAAACGGGTAACGAACCGCTGTTTATGATCAGTGAATTAGCTGAACTTGGTGAATTGGAAGTACAAGCGTTTACAGATGTCATACCTGATATTAAAGATTTAACGACCGATGAATGCTTTTTATATTGGCGATTTTTCTTAAACACTGACCGTGACGATCAAGCAATTAGAGAAATTTTTGAGTGGGTTGAGGACGATGCCGATATTAAAATTGAGCTTTGCGGTGGCTTATTTAATGATGGTAAAGCAGCAGAAGCTGCAGTGGTCAACGAACCTGTTATTGAAACACCAAAAACGGTTGTTGAACCCAAAACCAATAAACCAAAAGCACCAACCAGTGCAAAAGCAGCGCCTGAGTCAACTTCCATTCGTGTTGGCATTGATAAGGTCGACTCACTGATTAATATGGTTGGAGAGTTGGTCATTACCCAAGCGATGCTAAATCAGCTTAGCGAACAAGAAATGACGCCTACCACGGTGACCTCGCTTCAAGAGGGGCTTGCGCAATTAGCGCATAACACCCGCGACTTACAAGAAAACGTGATGCGTATTCGCATGCTGCCAATTAACTTTGTGTTCAGTCGTTTTCCACGTTTAGTACGTGATATTGCCCAAAAGCTTAATAAAGAGGTGGAGTTAAAGCTGATAGGAGAACAAACAGAATTAGATAAAACCGTTATGGAAAAAATATCCGATCCTATGGTGCATTTAGTAAGAAACTCATTGGATCATGGTATTGAAACGGTAGAAAAACGTATTGCAGCAGGAAAAGATCCTGTGGGTAAGGTTACATTAAATGCCTTTCATCAGGGCGGCAATATCGTCATTGAAATTATGGATGATGGCCAAGGTCTTAACACTCAAAAGATCAAAGAAAAAGCGATTACCAATGAAGTGATCGCCGCTGACAGTGAGCTAACAGATGATGAAATTAACGAACTCATTTTTATGCCAGGATTTTCTACCGCTGATGAGGTCAGTGACTTATCTGGCCGTGGTGTGGGTATGGATGTGGTTAAGCGTAATATTCAATCATTAAATGGCTCGGTAGAAGTGACATCTGCTGCTGGAATTGGTTCTACTTTTACTATTCGGCTACCGCTCACTTTAGCTATTTTAGATGGGCAATTAGTCAAAGTAGCCAAGCATACTTACATTATTCCACTGATCTCGATTGTAGAATCGTTGCAAATTGATATTGCAAAAGTAAGCCGTGTTGGTAAAGACCTAGATGTACTCAGATTACGTGATGAATACATTCCTATTTTACGTTTATACGACATTTTTAATCACCAAAATGCCATTGAATCGTTAGATAAAACCTTACTAGTTGTCGTGGAAAACGATAATCAAAAAGTAGGGTTACTTGTCGACGATTTACTTTCACAACAGCAGGTGGTTATAAAAAGCTTAGAGGCTAATTACCACAAAGTGGATGGTGTGTCGGGGGCAACGATTTTAGGTGATGGGCGTGTTTCGTTAATTTTAGATATTAGCGGCTTGATAAAGCTTTCAGGGTTAAAAAAGCCAGGTAGCCAAGCATTGAGTATTGAGCCATCGACCATCTTGGAGGATTCATGTTCTCTGAATCAATAGCATTAAATAGCAATATTGAACTACAGCGCAAAGAGGGCATTAAGCAGTTTCTCACCTTTATTATGGCTGAAGAAGAGTACGGAGTAGATATATTAACGGTGCAAGAAATTCGTAGCTGGGAAGATATAACCGCACTGCCAAATGCCCCTGAGTACGTAAAAGGCGTGATTAATTTACGCGGCACCATTGTGCCAATTATTGATTTACGATTGCGCTTTGGTTTACCCACCATTGAATATGGACCGTTAACGGTAGTCATTATTGTAAAAGTTGAGTTTGAGCAAGAAAGTAAAGTGATGGGGATCACGGTAGACGCCGTAGCGGATGTTTACAGTATTGCTGAGCAAGACGCTAAAGCAGTGCCGAGTTTAACCCAAACAAATGAAAGTGAATATGTCGCAGGACTAGTGAATGTGGGCGATAAAATGGTCGCGCTAATTAACTTGCAGGCAACCATGAATATTTAGCGGTAATAGTAACTAAATAAAGCAAATAACTTAAAGGTGGTGATAAGCATGGGATGGTTTAGTAATTCAAAACAGTCTAAATCAAGCAATGATTTGATCATAAATGCATTGCATAAATCATTAGCAATAATTGAATTTGAGCCTAATGGAAGAATTATTACTGCCAATGTTAATTTTCTTCGTGTAATGGACTATTCACTTGCTGAGATTCAAGGCCAGCACCATACTTTATTTGTTAGCCCTAGCGAAACGCAAAGTGATGAATATCGTCAATTTTGGCAGCGTTTGAACGCGGGTGAATTTATTTCAGATGAATTTAAGCGTATTGGAAAACATGGCAAAGAAGTCTGGATCCAAGCAACATACAATCCTGTTATAGACTCGCAAGGGCAAGTACTTAAAGTCGTTAAATTTGCAACAGACATTACTGAGCAAAAGTTAAAAGCGGTTGAAGCTGCAGGCCAAATTACCGCAATCAGTAAGTCACAAGCGGTTATTGAGTTTAATTTAGATGGAACCATTATTGGCGCTAATGATAATTTTTTAAAAACATTTGGTTATCAGGCAAATGAAATACAAGGGCAGCATCATAGATTGTTTGTTACTTCTGAATATGCAAATAGCCAAGAATATCAAGCGTTTTGGGATAAACTTGGGCGTGGCGAGTATGACAGTGGTGAGTATTTAAGAATAGGTAAACAAGGCGAGGAAATTTGGATATATGCCTCTTATAATCCTATTTACGATATGAATGGTAAGCCATTTAAAGTGATTAAGTACGCCACCGATATCACAGCGCAAAAAGAGCTAGAAAAAACCTCTAAAAAAGCGGCCGACTTGGCTAACGCATTAAAAGTATGCCAAGCAAGTGTGATGATTGCTGATAAAAATTTAAACATTATTTTTGTGAATGACTGCATCAAGCAAATGTTTAAAGCACGTGAAAAAGAGTTGCAAACTGTTTTACCTAGTTTTTCAGTCGCTGGGTTAATGGATATCCGTGTTGATGAGTTTCATCAGGAACTAGCTAATCAGCAAGAGCGACTAAAAAACTTAGATGCTCCTTATAAAACTACGTTGAATTTGGCTGGTCTTATTTTTGACATCATTGCTTCTCCTTGGACAAATCAAGATGGCAAGTGCTTAGGTACTATTGTTGAATGGCAAGATATTACTGATGAGGTGTCTAAAGCGGATGCTGAACGTGCTAGAGCGCAAGAAAACTTACGTGTTCGCCAAGCATTAGATACCGTGGCAACCAATACCATGATTGCTGATGCCTCGAATGTCATTGTGTATATGAATAGCGCAGTGAGAAATATGATGAGTGTTGCGCAAAATGATATACGCACTGACTTACCTAACTTTGATAGCAAAAACTTACTTAATCAAAGTATTGATATATTTCATAAAAATCCAGCCCATCAGCAAAATATGTTGGCTAAGTTAACGGATACCTACAGCACCGAAATTAAAGTGGGCGGCAGAACCTTTGGTTTAGTGGCAAACCCTATAATCACCACAGACAATGAGCGTATTGGGACGGTAGTTGAGTGGGAAGACAGAACCGCAGAAGTTGCTATTGAAAAAGAAATTGCTCAATTAGTCGGCGCAGCAAGCAAAGGTGATTTAAATGCACGAGTAGCTGAGCAAGGTAAAGATGGCTTTTTCTTACGTTTAGCTCAGGGTCTTAATAGTTTAGTTAAAGTGGTTGACGATGCGGTAACTGATACTGGCAATATGCTCGATGCCATGGCCACTGGTGATTTATCTAAACGGATTGAAAAAGAATACCAAGGCTCGTTTGAAAAACTGAAAACAGATGCAAATGCGACAGCAGATAAACTAACTGAGGTTATTAACCGAATTAATACATCAGCCACTTTGGTGGCCAGTGGGGCTGAAGAAATTTCACAAGGCAATGCTGATTTAAGCCAGCGCACAGAAGAGCAAGCGTCATCGTTAGAGGAAACAGCCTCTAGCATGGAAGAAATGACCAGTACGGTTCGCCAAAACGCCGATAATGCCAAAGTGGCAAATGACTTAGCTGAAGAAACCTGTGATAAGGCGATTCAGGGTGGAGAAGTGGTTAATAAAGCGGTAACCAGCATGTCTGCGATTAATGAATCGAGTAAGAAAATTGCCGACATCATTGGAGTGATAGACGAAATAGCATTCCAAACCAATTTGCTTGCACTTAATGCTGCCGTAGAGGCTGCTAGAGCCGGTGAGCAAGGCCGAGGTTTTGCGGTTGTTGCAGGTGAAGTACGTAACTTAGCGCAGCGCTCGGCAGGGGCAGCGAAAGAAATTAAAGAGCTAATTAGAGACAGTGTTGGCAAAGTTGCTGACGGTAGCGCGCTTGTGAATGAGTCAGGTGTGACGTTACAAGAGATTGTGGTATCGGTGAAACGCGTAACACAAATGATAGCCGATATTACCCAAGCCTCTGAAGAGCAAAGTGCAGGTATTGAGCAAGTAAATAAAGCTGTATCGCAAATGGATGAAATGACCCAGCAAAATGCGGCATTAGTTGAACAAGCATCGGCTGCAGGTGAATCAATGGCGGAACAAGCAAATGAAATGCGCCGTTTACTGCACTTTTTCTCATTAGGCCAGCAAGATATGGCAGTGGTATCGCCTGTTATTCGCACACCTGAAATATCTCATCAGCAACAAAATAGCTTCGTTAGTAATAAAAGCAAAGGTGAAAATTTTGTAGACTCGGCTGAAGAGTGGGAGGAGTTTTAAACTCACTTTAGTTAGGTTCACCTGCAATGTATGCGTGAACCTCGCTTTATTTTTAAATGAGAGCAAATAATGAAAGAGTTTTTATTAACGGATAGTGATTTTAAGGAAGTGGCTCATTTAGTTTATAACGCCTGCGGTATTGTACTAGGAGAGCATAAGCGAGAGATGGTCTACTCACGCTTGGCAAGACGAATTCGTGAGCGAAAATTAACAAACTTTTCAAGCTACCTCGATTACTTAAAAAATCATAAAGATCAGGAGTTTGATGCATTTATCAATGCCATTACCACTAATCTAACCTCTTTTTTTCGTGAAATGCATCATTTTGAGTTTATAAAAGATCAGTTAATACCAACCCTGTTAAAGACAAATAAACAGACTAAGCGCGTTCGAATTTGGTCTGCAGGCTGCTCTACCGGTGAAGAGCCCTATAGTTTAGCAATGACGCTGCAAGGAGCTTTTCCAAGTGATTGGGATGTGAAGATATTAGCCACTGATCTTGACTCTAATGTACTGGCGAAGGCGCAAAGTGGTATTTATACCGCAGCGAACGTAAATGGTCTTGATGATGCTTTACTAAAACGCTGGTTTTTAACCAGTAAAGATGGGCAAAGTTATAAGGTTAAACCTAAGCTGCAGCAATGTATTTCATTTAAGCGTTTAAACTTATTACAAGACTGGCCAATGAAAGGCCCGTTCGACTTGATTTTGTGCCGAAATGTAGTGATTTACTTTGATAAAGAGACAAAGGATCAGCTTTTTAACCATTATGCCGATATTCTTAATGACCAAGGTTATTTATTTTTAGGGCATTCAGAAACCATGGGTAAAGAGCATGTTTTATTTAAAAACTTAGGGAAAACCATGTATCAAAAAGTAGCCCATGCACATGCAATTTAAGCCAGTATTAGCGGGTTTTGAGCATATTAAACGCTATTGGGACGCCTCGCGAGATCGTGTGGTCGCTAAGGTATTACCAGGTGAGTTTTATGTTTCTAAAAATGATGAGCTAATCACCACCGTACTAGGATCGTGTATTGCTGCCTGTGTTTACGACGATAAGCTAGGCATAGGCGGGATTAACCACTTTATGCTACCAATTCAAAAAGGTGAGCGAATTGAGCAAGCGCATAGTTTAAGTTGTCGTTACGGTAATTGGGCTATGGAATATTTAATTAATGAAGTGCTTAAAAATGGCGCATCCCGGGCAAACTTAAAAGTAAAACTGTTTGGGGGAGGCAAAATAATTAGCGCCATGACAGATATTGGTATTGGCAATATCAGTTTTGCCAATGCATATATAGCAGAAGAAGCGCTAAATTTAGTGGCGCATGATATGGGCGGGCCTTGGCCACGAAAAATATTTTTTAATCCTCATAATGGAAAAGTACAAGTTAAAAAGCTACGTAACTTACACAATGATACGATTGAAAAACGTGAAGTGCGTTACTTACATAATCTTGAACAACAAACAAAAGCCACTGATATAGAGCTGTTTTAAGGATGGCTATGATTAAAGTATTAATAATTGATGACTCGGCACTGATCAGACAATTGCTGACAGAGATACTGCAACAGGCAAAAGATATTGTGGTAGTAGGGGGTGCACAAGACCCATACGAAGCCCGAGAGATGATCAAAAAATATAATCCGGATGTACTAACGTTGGATGTTGAAATGCCAAAAATGGACGGCATTATTTTTTTAAAAAACCTGATGCGCTTACGTCCTATGCCGGTTGTGATGATTTCTACACTCACACAAAAAGGTTCACCCATTACGCTTGAAGCGCTTGAGATTGGTGCAGTTGACTTTATTGCTAAGCCAACAGTTAACGTTAAGGAGCAAATGAGTCAATATGCTGATATTGTTCAGCAAAAAGTCAGAGTGGCAGCCAGTGCACGGGTTCGAGGCTATAAAAAAAATAGTGCTGTAGCAGAACCTATCCCCACTAATGCCGAATTTTTAGTAAATAAAGTGATTGCGATTGGTGCGTCAACCGGAGGCACGGAGGCGATAAAAGAAGTACTTATACGCATGCCAAAAAACTGCCCACCCATTGTAATAACGCAGCATATTCCTCCTGTATTTAGTACCTCATTTGCAGAGCGAATGCAGCGCACTTGTACCATTAACGTAAAAGAGGCACAACAAGGCGATAAGCTGGTAGCAGGATGCGCTTATATAGCTCCCGGCGGGCTACATTTACGCATTAGCAAACAAGGTAGTGCATTATATTGTCAGCTTGATGATGGTGAACCTGTAAATAGGCATAAGCCCGCAGTAGATGTACTGTTTAACTCATTACTTGAAATTGGTGCTAAGTATATTGTTGCCACACTATTAACCGGTATGGGAAGTGATGGCGCGAAAGGTTTACTGGCGTTAAAACAACAAGGGGCTTATACATTGGCACAAGATGAGTTTTCGTCTGTGGTATGGGGAATGCCCAAGGCTGCTATTGATATCGGGGCTGCAAATGAGGTCGTACCGCTGGATAAAATGACCCAGCGGTTATTAAATCAAGTGATTAAAAAATAGAATTTAATTGATCACCCAAGGCTGTGAAAACCAATAATAACTGCCTGCTTTTTTTATTGATGGGGCGGTGCAGTTAAAGCGAGAGCGGCCTTTATTAAGCTGCTTTGGCGAGGTCACCTCAACCGTATTATCGTTTAACCAATTTAAATTAGCTTGTCCAATGCTTGATACATAACAGGCAAATTGGCTTTTATGAAAGTCATCAGTCTCTAGATTTATAGTTAACGACGGTGGATTTTGTGTGGTTACACTATCTTTATAGGTTAGTTTATTAATAGTAAAAGCAGTTGAATTGAGCTTGGTAATTAAAGTATCTAATGTGCTATAAAAACCAGATGCGGGAAAACGTGGTAAACGGCTAAAATTAGAATGTTGATTAACTGCACCAGAGTGCTGACCAATGCCAATAAAGCCTAGTTCAGTAACGAGAGCTTGTAGCTGATTGTTAAACTCTCCGTATGGATAGGCAAGGTATTTATAATCATGGCCTATTTCTTCTTTAATACGCTGCTGTGAACTAAGAATGTCGTTTTTAGTGCGTTCACGCCATTGGCTTTGTGTTTCATTTTCGCGCTTTTTATGCAGATAGTTATGCTCGGCACTATGGTTGGCAATAAGGGCGCCTTTTTTTGCAAGCTCTCTGAGCTTATCCCATCCCATCACATAACCCGCTTGTTCATCAATGAATTTTGGGTTTACAAAAATAGTGTACGGATAGCCAAATTTCTCAAGAATAGGCGCAGCTTGTTCGTAGTTATTGTTGTATCCATCATCAAAAGTAATCGCGAGCGTTTTATCGTCTAAAGCCTTACCTTGTTTTAATGCGCTAATCAGCTCGTTTAATGGAATAACGTTAAAGTTATGCTCTTTTAAATAATTTAAGTGTTTAGTAAAAGTGTTGGCGCTTACACTGGTCACCGCGGGAAGGGTTTCACTGACGTGATGATACTGTAGAATAACAGCTGCTTGCGCACGTAAAGAACCACAAATCAGGAACAATAATACTAAATGAAACAATTTCTTATACATAATAAAGCACACCATAAAAGCTTGTTGTTGTTAGCCGGTCCAATGATATTATCAAATATTACTGTGCCGTTGTTAGGAATTGTTGATACGGCAGTGATTGGTCACCTGGGGAGTGCGCATTATTTAGCGGGAATTGCCTTAGGTTCTACCGTGATCTCCATTTTATTTTGGCTTGCTGGTTTTTTAAGAATGAGCACCACTGGGCTGGTGGCACAGGCTTACGGTAAAAATGATTTAACTCAGCTTGCAGCTTTACTTAAGCGCAGTTTGTTATTGGCCAGCAGCGTAGCTCTAATTCTGATTTTATTATCCCCCCTTATAAAACATGCCATTGCGTATTTATCTGCTGCCAATAGTGATGTGCTCAATGAGGCCTATCGGTATTTTAGTATTCGTATTTTTAGCGCCCCAGCAGCGCTATGTAACTTAGTATTATTAGGCTGGATGCTCGGCGTTCATTATGGGCGAGGGCCATTTTATTTATTGTTAGTCACTAATATTACCAATATTGTACTCGACATTTATTTTGTAGTTTATCTTGATTGGGCGGTTGCAGGGGCGGCTTGGGCATCATTAATAGCGGATTACACGGCTTTAATTTTTGCTTTGCTGTTAGTGGTTCAGCTAGCTAAAAAACAGGGCATAAGTTTAGCGGTTGCAAATTGGTTTAGCATAGAAAAAATGGCAGGATTATTAAGTTTAAATCGCGATATTTTTATTCGCTCTTTAGTATTGCAGTTATGTTTTAGCTTTATGACCTTTTATGCTGCACGTATAGGTGAAACTACATTGGCAGCCAATGCGGTACTACTCAACTTTTTAATGTTGGTCAGCTTTGCACTTGATGGAATTGCTTATGCGAGCGAGGCAAAAGTAGGCCAAGCGAAAGGTCAACAAAGTGTTGAAAAGATAAGGCTATGGGTAAAAATAAGCGTATTTTGGGGCATGTTGTTTGGCATTTTGTATAGTGTATTTTTTATATTATTTGGCAGCTCTATTATAAAGCTGTTGACTAATGTACCTGAGGTTATTGAAGAAGCTACTCATTACTTACCGTGGGTAATTGTGCTGCCAATTTTAGCGATGAGTTGTTTTTTGTTTGATGGTATATTCGTTGGTTTAACACGTGCTAAAGCAATGCGAAATAGTATGCTGTTATCGGCGACAATAGGTTTTTTTGGGGTGTTTTGGCTATTTAAGGAATGGCAAAATAATGGCTTATGGTTGGCAATGAGTTGCTTTATGCTAATGCGGGGTGTAACACTTATAATTAAATATCAGCAGCTAAAAACTAATAATCAATTACTTGATTAAACCGTTATTTCCACAGATCGGGGTCGTTATTTTTGGCAGGGATGTTTTTCAATACTTGCGAAAAACGATTGGCAAAAATACCCGCGTAGCCCCAGAATGCAAAAAACAATGCCGGCGCTAAAATTACTATGCCAATTACTTGTAAACTATAATGACTGTAATAACCCAAAGTGATAAACATCACGGCCAGCACAAACAGTGCTAGGCCGCGAAAAAAGCGCTTTAGACTCAACTTAGGGTCGCTCCCTAAGCGGTAAATGAGTGGCTTTAGCATAGTGGATTAATACTTAGTAATAAGAGTGCTCGCCAGCTTCGTGATCGGTTATGTCAGCCACACCGGTGATCTCATCAAACTTAGCAATCATTTCTTTTTCAATGCCTTCTTTTAGTGTGACATCAATCATAGAGCAACCATTACAACCACCACCAAATTGAAGTACAGCAATACCAGCAGCGGTGATCTCTACTAAGCTTACTTGGCCGCCATGATTTGCAAGTTGTGGGTTAACTTCTGTTTCTAACATGTGTTGAACGCGTTCATTTAGGCTTGCGTCTTCACCTAGCTTACGTGCTTTAGCATTAGGCGCTTTTAGAGTTAGCTGCGTGCCCATTTTGTCAGTAACAAAATCAATTTCAGCTTCGGCTAAAAAAGGCGCGCTTTCGGCATCAACAACAGCGTCAAAACCGTTAAAGTTTAGACGAATATCGCTCTCTTCTACCGCGTCTTCTGGACAATAAGAAACACCACATTCAGCTTGTGATGTACCAGGATTAACAACAAACACACGAATATTCGTTTGTTGAGATTGATCTGCTAATAGCTTAGCAAAATGCGCTTGCGCTGTTTCGGAAATTGAAATCATAAAACCGTCTATACTTGACTAAATTACTCGGATACTGCATATCATACTCCGCTCATCGTGTTGCGGCTAGTGTTGAACGTAAAAAGTTGGCATCTATTTTAAGCAATGGTAGCGTGCAATTAACAAACATTTTTAGAGTGATTTATATGCGGTTTATATTAACAGTAGTGGTGATACTAGCCAGTTTTTCAAGTGTGGCAAAGCCCCTGTCGTATTATTTTGAGCAACAGGTTGAATTTGATCCCAGCATTCCAACACCTGAAAAAGTACTTGGTTATCAAGTGGGTGAATGGCATGTAAGGCATGATCAGCTTGTACGCTATATGGAAATTTTGGCTCAAAAAAGCGATCGAATTAATTTTGAAGTAATAGGCCGTACCCACGAGCAGCGCCCACTAGTTATGCTCACTATTACCGCAGCTAACAAACTAAAAAATATAGAACAAACTCGCCAAGCACACTTAGCTCGCCTAAATAACTCAAACAATAAATTAGCAGAGCAGCCAAGCGTTGTGTGGATGGGTTATAGCGTTCATGGTAACGAATCGTCAGGGAGTAATGCTGCCTTGCTAGTGGCTTATTATTTAGCAGCCGCGCAAGGTGATGAAATAAATGAGCTACTTAACAACACTGTGATTTTACTCGACCCGTCGCTTAACCCAGACGGCTTAGCACGTTTTGCTAATTGGGCTAATAGTAATCGTGGAATGAACTTATCGTCAGATCCGCAAACGCGTGAGCATGTAGAGAGCTGGCCAAGTAGCCGTACCAATCATTACTGGTTTGATTTAAATCGTGATTGGCTTTTACTGCAGCACCCTGAGTCGCGAGCGCGTATAGCCAAGTTTCATTATTGGAAACCTAATATTTTAACTGACTTTCATGAAATGGGACCAAACAGTAGCTACTTTTTTCAACCAGGGATCCCAAGTCGTAAACACCCCATTACCCCTGAAGAAAATGTGAGCTTAACCAAAGCAATTGCAAATTATCATGCAAAAACTTTAGATGAAAACAACGCACTGTATTTTACAGAAGAAAGCTTTGATGACTTTTATTATGGCAAAGGTTCAACTTACCCTGATGTAAATGGTGGTGTCGGTATTTTATTTGAACAAGCAAGTTCTCGTGGCCATATTCAAGAAACGATCAATGGCCCGCTAACTTTTGCGTTTACGATTAAAAACCAACTTTTAACGAGCTTATCAACGTTTAAAGCGGCGATTGATAACCGCCAAGCTTTACTTGAGTATCAGGCTAACTTTTATAACAAAGCGGTTGAGCTTGCCAAAGATGAAGACTATCAAGGTTATATTGTTCAAGGTGGGGAAGACAAAACACGTACTAACGATTTTTTAAGCATACTTAAACAGCACCAAATTAATGCTTATCCAGTTAAAGAGGGACTAAAAGCTGAAGGTAAAAACTTTACCGCTAATAGCTATTTTGTGCCGCTTGCGCAACCACAATACCGATTAGTTAAAGCTATTTTTAGTGAACAGCAAAACTTTGCCGATAACACTTTTTACGATGTATCAGGTTGGACATTAGCGCATGCGTTTAATTTACCATTTGCTAAAGTAAACAGCCGCTGGGGATTAGAGGTTGATACTACGGCTTGGCAAAAAGCAAAACAGCCTGTTTTAACGCCGCTAACTAAAAACTATGCCTACGGATTTGCTTGGGACGACATGCTTGCCCCAAAAATGCTCAATAGTCTGTTACAGCAAGGTATTAAAGCACGTGTTGCATTAAAACCATTAACCGCAACATCAACGAGTAATGAGATAAATTTTGATGCTGGCAGTATTATTATCCCTGCAGGACTGCAAACAGAGACTGATTGGGTGGCAAAGCTAAATCAAGCACAAAGCCAATTTGATATTGAAATTAAGCCAATTACCACAGGCTTAACCAGTAAAGGTGCCGACTTAGGCTCGCGCTCTATGGCGGTTGTTTCTGCGCCTAAGGTGTTATTGGTTGGCGGTAAAGGGGTTAGCCAATATGAAGCAGGTGAAGTGTGGTATTACCTAGATCGCTTTGTAGGCGTAGCGCCTACCATTGTTGAAATGAACCGTTTAGCGTCTTTAGAGCTCAGTAATTACAGCCATATTGTTTTGGCGCATGGCGATTATTCGACGTTATCTGATACCGACAAAGTGGCAATTAAAAGCTGGGTGAGAAAAGGCGGCGTTATTTGGGGTCATAAAGGCGGGGCAAAGTTCTTAGCTGATCAGCAGTTATTAAAAGCAAACTACTTATCACGTAAAGATGTTGCCTGCGCATTTGATACTCAAGGTTTAAAATATGCAGACAAAGACCATCTAGCGGGTCGCCAGCGTATTGCAGGCGCTATATTTAATACTGATGTAGATACTACGCACCCACTGACGTTTTCATTTAAGCGTGACACTCTGCCAGTATTTAAAAACAGTACTTGGTTACTTGAAGCCTCGCAAGCGCCGTTTGTAAATATACTCACCTATACACAACAGCCGTTACTTGCTGGTTTTACTGATGCAGTTAATGTAGAGCAAGTGGCCGGCGGTGCTGCGCTAATGGCTCACTCTTATGGTCGAGGTAGTGTGATTGCGATGACAGACAACCCTGTATTTAGAGGTTACTGGTATGGTACCAGCCGATTATTAAGTAACGCTTTATTTTTCGGTCATACCTTTCGCGTCAGTGGTAACTAAATCTAAAGTGGCGTTAAACAGGTCGTAAATGCCCAGACTTGTTTAGCGCCCGCTTCTTTTAGCGACAAGGTGGCTGCATTGAGTGTTGCACCTGTGGTCATAATATCATCAATAATGACCACCGTTTTACCCTCTAAATTGGTAGTACATGAAAAAGCCTGCTGTAAATTTTTTATCCGCTTTGTTTTGCTCAGTTGTGACTGTGCCGAGGTGTTTTTATTGCGTATTAAAACATTATTCAAGACCTTAAAGGATGACAAACAAGGCTGCCATACTTGGGTAACCTGATTAAATCCTCGACTAAAAAAACGCGACTTGTGCAAAGGTAAAATAATAAATACAGCAGCAGCTAAATGCTGTTTATTAGTAAAAATAGTAAGTTGTTTTTTGATGACTTGCTGTAGTGCTTTTTTATAATGGATTTGATTATTAAATTTAAGCTGCTTTAACCATAAATCAAAAGGGGGCTGGTAAAAAGCACAGGCAAACAGCTTTTCAAAGTTGCAGTTAGGAAACATTTCTACAATATCAGGGCGGTAAAATAAATTGTTATGCTCGGCCAAATCTAGCAATGGCAAGTCATCTAAACAAAACTGACATAGTCCCAGTGAGCTGTGTATCTGATTCTGACACAACACGCAATACGAGGGAAACAGCCAATCAGTTAGGCTAAGTTTCATTCGCTGATTCTCCTCATTACAAACTCCCCCTAAAACGCTATCATAGATTTAAGTTTGGTTAAGGTTAGGCAAATATGCAAAATGAATGTGTGTTGTTACATGGTTGGGGAATGAGCCGAGGTGTGTGGCAGTTAATAAAACCAGAATTAGAGTTTTTATATTCAGGTAAAGTGCGTTGTTTGGATTTACCCGGTTATGGTGATCATGATGTCTCTTTGGAACCGTATACTTTACATGATGCAGCTCAGCTGGTGAGTCAGCAATTAAAACCACAATCTGTTTTGATGGGATGGTCTTTAGGCGGTTTGTTTGCCATTTATATTGCCAAACATTGGCCAGAAAAAGTGTCAAAAGTTATTTTAGTTGCCTCCACTCCTTTTTTTGTAGAGCAATTGCCCTGGGAAGGTATTAAACCTAAAGTGCTCACACAGTTTAAAGAACAGCTATTGCAAGAGCGTTCAAAAACGATAGATCGCTTTTTGGCGATTCAAGCGATGGGCAGTGAGTCGGCGCGAGATGATGTAAAACAGCTAAAACAACTATTGAGTCAGTCACCGCCGCCGAGTAACCAAGCATTAAGTGCGGGGTTAGATATACTGCAAAGTGAAGACTTACGTGAATTATTTTCTCACTGTCCCGTCGCGATTAGTGGAATTTTTGGGCGTTTAGACTCTCTCGTTCCTTATCGAGCAATTGAAAAAATGGTCGCACTTAATTCTGGCTTTGAGTACGAAGTGATAGACAAAGCATCCCATGCGCCATTTATTTCTCATAAAAACGAATTTTTATCTGCCGTTAAATCAATGCTTTGAAGCAAAGCCATGAATACAGCGGTTTAAAGCTTTATTTTGCGTGATTTTTGAGCGATAATTAAACAATATTTATTTGGTGGAGGTTTATTATTATGCCGATTGGATCTGTATTTAATAGCGGTGTTGAAGGGTTTAATAGAGCCAGCCAAGGTATTGAAAAGGCCAGCGCTGAGATTAACCGTGCCAGCATAGAGCAGCAAGATGATTCTCAATTAGCGCAGCAACGTCAATTAACGGCTGCTCGCCCTGAAGAAGCCGTAACCGCGCCGGTATCTCAACCTGCACGAATTGATGATGTATTAGTAAACTTAAAAGTTGAAGAGTTTAATGCCAAGGCTAACACGCAATCAATTCAAACTGCAGATGATGTACTAGGCACTTTAGTTGATATTAAAGTGTAATTCCTCATGAATATCGTCACGCCGTTTCCGTCTATCAATATAAACACTGCAAATGTTTATACGGAGACTGCTCGGCGTGACAATCAGTTACGTGAAGTCATTCCCCCAGCCGCTGCAAACACCGCCGGTAGTACTGAAAACAAAGCTCAAAGTGATGCAGAAAAAGCCAAACTACCTGGTAACAGCGATAGTTCAACTTATACTGCAAGCGGCAAAATTGCAGACAACAAAACTATTGAACAACGCGAAGGCAATGCTGATAGTGATCAAGATGATGCCGAGCAAGAAAAACAGCAAGCTGCCGAAGAAGTTAGTGAGCAAGAAGAGCTTCAACTTGAGCAAGAACAGCAACAAATTAAAGAGCTAAAAGCTCGCGATACCGAAGTTCGAACCCACGAGCAAGCGCATGCCGCTGTTGGTGGACAATATGCCGGTTCACCCAGTTACGAATACCAAAGAGGCCCCGATGGCACTAATTATGCCGTAGGTGGTGAAGTACCGATTGATGTTGGGGTTATCAATGGCGATCCGCAAGCAACCATCGATAAAATGCAAACGGTACGTGCTGCTGCACTAGCGCCAGCAGAACCCTCAGGTGCCGACAGAGCGATTGCGGCAGACGCCACACAGAAAATGGCTGCCGCACAAGCTGAGTTAGCTTCAGCTGATGACGAAGACAGCAGCGAAGATAAAAGCAGAATCAGTGCCTCGTTTTCTAATAGTGAAAGTTCAGAAGTAAAAACCGCTAAAAACGAAGAACAATCGCGTGATATTGAAGTTGAAGCGCGTGCAGGACGCATTGCTAGCTTTTATCAACTGGCCACATCCCCCGCGATTCAGAGCGAATTTTCAGCGCAAATTTAGCTGATTAACCTGAGCTTCGGATAAGAAATTACTAATTTAAAGGAACTAAATGCTCGTTCCATGATCCGATCATTCGACCA
>NZ_JBEOOG010000020.1:0-58343 GCF_040308965.1 Pseudoalteromonas sp. MER144-MNA-CIBAN-0113 | reverse complement strand
TGTATAGCGATTTGATTTTTTCATAGTTCCAGTTTCTCAAGTTATTGAGTCTCTGGCAAACACGGGGCGATTCAAATCAACGTGGCTGATTGAAATAGAGTAAGGTGTTTTATTTAAATTACGGTCGCCGTAAATTAGCGTAGCAGCAAATCCTGCTTCGTTATCTTTGTTGTCATCTTTTGGCGCATAGGTAAATGAAAACTGTGCATTGTGCCAGTATTTAGAGGTACAAGTAATGGTGTCGCCTAATCGGTCTTGTCCGGCAATAACTTGTGAAATATCTGCTTGGGTTTCGTTAAAGTTATCAAGCTTACCTTCTGAATATTTAAAGCGCGTGTCGTTTCGCCCAACCACCACTTCACCAAAAGCACCTTTTAGACCAAGGTAAGTATTGCGTGCTGCAAAAGGCTCATTGGTGTCGTCGTGTTCAAAACCTTTTACTTGAACTTCGTATTTAAATACGGCAGTAAAATACTCATTTAATTTATGGTCCCCTTTAATACCAATACGCGAAAAAGGGGCATCTATTTGTGTGCCTTCATCTGCGTAACGCATAATGCCAGTATCGGTGTTGGCAATTTGTACTTCGGCTTTACCATACACTGTGTAATCTGCAGCAAACGCTGTTACAGGTAACGTGGCAACACTGCATAACGCAGCAAGTACTGAACCTTGGAATAGATTATTTTTCATTATGTATCCTAATTATGTGATGCTACTTGTTGTCTGCACCTACAAAGCAAGAACATGACCAACTAAAAATAATAAATATTTTCAGTAAGTTAAAAAATAAAGGTTTAAAAATAAACACTGAAATGTGCGGGTTTCCACACATAAAAAACACTCAACATCACCATTTCCACCCATTAATCGGTGAACATATCCCGATTAAGGTTATATTTACTCATTTTATCGTAGAGGGTTTTACGCGCAATTTGTAAGGTTGTCATGGTGTCTTTAATGCTGCCATGGTTAAGCTCTAGCGCCTCTTCAATTAAGGATTGCTCATAAAAGCTGACCTTTTCGGCTAGGCTCAAATCTAATGATAGCGTGCTGTTGCTTGAGTCACTTTGTGCAAATGCCAGATCGGGGCCTAGCAATACCGAGCGCTCGGCTTGATTTCTCAATTCCCGCACATTGCCAGGCCAATCGTGCGCTAGTAAACGTTGTTGTAGTTCTATATTGAGCGCCCCTAACGGTTTATGAAAGCGGGTCGCAGCAATAGAACTAAAATGCTTAAATAACAGTGGAATATCTGCTTTTCTGTCTCTTAATGCAGGAATACTGACTTTTACTAAACTCAATCGGTAATATAAGTCGGCTCTAAACTCACCTTTTTCTACCAGCGAAAGTAAATCGACTTTGGTGGCTGCGACAATACGAATATCAAGCTCTATCGCTTTATTAGCACCAACGGGGGTTACTTTTCGCTCCTCGAGTACCCGTAGTAATTTAACTTGAAGCGATAAAGGAGTGCTTTCAATTTCATCTAAAAAAACGGTGCCGCCTTGTGCAAACTCAAATTTACCTTTGCGATCGTGTGTTGCGCCAGTAAAGGCTCCGCTGATAGCCCCAAACAGTTCGCTTTCTATTAATTGCTCTGGGACTGCGCCACAGTTAATAGCCACAAACTGACAGCTTGAACGGTTACTATGATCGTGTAAATAACGGGCAACCAATTCTTTACCTGTGCCAGTTTCACCTTCAATTAATACATCTGCGGGTGTATCAATCACTGTGTTGAGTAAGTTCATCATGTGCTGCATTTTAAGGGTCTCGCCTAAAATGCGCACACCAGGCGCGGAGGTCTTTTCAACCGCACGCTTCAGAGCTCTATTTTCCATAACTAAAGCACGTTTGTCTGAGGCCCTAGCAATACAATCTAATAAATTTTCATTCAGGGGTTTTTCAAATAGATCATAAGCACCTAATTGCATTGCTCTAACCGCTACAGAAACATCGGCATAACCGGTTAAAAATATTACCGGAAGTTCACTGTCGAATGCTTTTACCTGCTCAATAAAAGTTAAACCATCCATAGTTGGCATATTTATATCACTGAGGACAACGCCACAAAAACTACGATTTAAGCGACTTAAGGCAACACTTGCATCACTAAAACACTGTACCTCATACCCCTCGAGCGTTAATAGCTGATTCAATGAATCGCGGATCATCGCTTCATCATCAATAACAATAATCTGTTTGCAAACAACGGCTTCAATCATTTTTAGTGGCCTCTATGCTTGATAAACTAATAATAAATTGCGCACCGCCTTCAGGGCGATTATGTGCAGTTAAGTAACCATTAAATGATTCAATAATTTGCTTTGAAATCGATAAGCCCAGCCCTAAACCGTTACTTGATTTGGTACTATAAAAAGGTTCAAAAATAGACCCCAGCACATGATGCTCAATACCAGGGCCACTATCTAATATAGAAAGCTTAACGCGCTCTTCAAAGCATTCAACATCAAAACTGAGCTCTCTAACTGGCTCACCTTTCATTGCCTGTGATGCATTGGTGATCACATTAACCAATACTTGTTCAAACTTTAACGCATCGACCCACACCGTGATCTCTTGCGAAAACTGCGGTGCACTTACGTTAACATCGTCTTGTTTAAGTTGCGGATGGGTGATCATCAACGCATTGTTTAATAACGCCGACAGTGGATGGGGTCGCAGTTGCATGGCCGCCGGTTTACTAAAGTGTTTAAGCTGCGCCACTATTTTATGAACCCGCTCTACTAAATTCTCAATAATAATTAAATTTTCACTTAATGCATTGAGTTTTCCTTTTTTGAGGAAAATTTTAGCGCTTGCCAAATAAGTGTTCATGGCGCTCAGTGGCTGGTTAATTTCATGATTAATACCCGCACTTAGTTGCCCTATTGTGGCTAATTTTGCCGACTGTACTAGTGCGGTTTGGGCTTTTTCCAGTGCTTGAGTACGCTCTAGTACTTCGAGCTCTAAACTGTGACGCGAATACAGTAATTTTTTATACCCGGCAAAGCGTGTCAATAAGCTATATCCAACAAAAATAAACACCCAATAAAATAACACTATCCATAGTAATCTAGGCACCTGTAAGGCGTTAATGTTTGAAATATCAACAAGCACTGTCATGGTTGCATTCAGATGAGTTAAGGGTCTTGAGGCGGAAACGTATTCATCTTTAGCAATTTTAAATTGCTCAATGCCTTGGCTTTTGTAGCGCTGTTGCTTAATTTGTAGCGGTTGATGATCTAAGTAAGCACGGCGCTGTTTAATATCACGACGCGCGGTAATATCAAGCTCTGTAAAACTATTTAAACGCCATGCGGGTTCATCTGACATGGCAATAATATTATCGGCAAGTTGCAAATAAAAATGGCTTCCTTTTGAGGTATTTAAAAGCGAACGATCGTTTTCAAATTTAGCGACATTAATTTTAAGCGCCACCACGCCAATGGCTTTTCCATCTAGGTAAATAGCTTGGGAAAAATAAATTCCGCGCTCTTTTGAGCGCTGACCAAGTGCAAAGTATGCGACCTTTTCACCGGCAAACGCTTGTTTAAAATAAGGTCTAAATGCAAAGTTACTACCTAAAAATGTATAGTCGGTTTGCCAGTTACTACTGGCAATAACATCGCCATGAGTATCTAGTATGTATACATCTGAGGCACCACTGGCTTGTTGAATATCAGCAACGTAATTGTTAATTGCATTAAAGTGTTGTGATTCATTATTAGTAAAACGAATCAATACGTTATTTTCAGTTAGCAGCTGAGGGATAGCCGCAAATCGAGCGAGTTCGTTATCGATATAATTATTTAATTGGATAACTTGTTGATCAGCTTGAATTTTGGCTTGCCCTAAATCATAAGCACGACCAAACGAAAAGGTGACCACCAATAATAGTACTAACAATATACAGGCAAAAATAATTTTTTTGGGGATGGAGAACATAAACGCCTATGACAACTATGATGCCAATAATAAGTAATAGCCAATATTGTAACGAGTTATCCCCCTTTGCAGAAGAAACTTTTTGTTAACAATTGTACTGAAACTAAAAAACCGTGAAATATTACATTCCACGGTTTAATCACCTTTTAAGGTGTGCTGTTTTAGCTTAATTTACGCTTTTGCAACGACAGGTTTGTCTTTAAAATATTTGTATAAGCCAATTAATGAGGCTGCAATCCAAAATATTTCAATCACAAAGCTTGCTAAGTTAAAGTTATAACAAAGGCTAATAAGTAACAAAATAGCGCCACTTAAATTCATTAAGTTATACGTTAAACTTTTAGGTGAAACTTTATTTAGTTGCAGCAAAAAAAATGAACCAACCACTAAAAAAGTACCACTCATACCAACAATATCAAATAAAAGTGCGATCACACGTCTATCCTTTTCCATTTTAAAACCCAACTGACTGGCCCAATCCATGGGGAGGGTTTTTTTCAATCATTGAAACAGCAAAACCAGCGAAGTTTACCAGTGAAATAAAAGCAAACAAGGGCTTATGTCCGCCCCTCACTACTTTAGACTATAAACAAAACGTTTATTTAAAAGTAACTTTACCACCAATCATTTTATAGGCGGGGGTCCCTCTTATGATTGTGGTGCGGGCAAAAGGTCGTTCACAGCCTGGGCATACGCATTCAGTATGGGTGTGATCTTGGGTTATTCTTTCTATAAAACATTTTACTAAAGCACCTTTGCCACCTTTACGGTATTTGAATAACGGTGCCTTACACGCAGAACAAAATATATCGACCGTTTTTGTAGGCCCTTTTTTATTGGGCTTAGCCATACTTCCTCAATAATTACTTTACGATTAGTTAATAGCATAATGCTATCACATCAGCGGTAGAAAATAATGAATGGCTGTTGCGCTAATACATTTTTTAAACAGCCGATAGATAACTCTACTTTATAAACGATTCGCTTTAGGCTTTTATCGATAAACGGGTTAATTGAGCTGATAACACATTCATATTAAAAGGCTTTACGATAAACCCTGACACTTTAGCATTAATCGCTTTTTTGACAGTCGAAGAACTATCTTCACAGGTCACCATAAGTACAGGAAGGTTTTTCAGCTCGGCATCTTTTCTAATATTATCAAGTAAAGTAATGCCATCCATTTTAGGCATATGAAGGTCTGTTATAACCAAATCAAACATTTGATTTTGCAGTATGTTTAATGCTTGAAGCCCATCTGTGGCTTCAACAATATCTTTATAATCTAACTGCCTTAACATATTAATTAATACATGACGCATTAACGGCATATCATCAACAACAAGTATTTTCATGCGTATGTTTTACCAAAATAGCTGCGAGCAAATTTTCGTTAAAACAAAGTAAAGGCGACACGCCAATCTAAAAGGTATTAACAAAAACGTGTTATGTGTAGTAACAACATTAGTTAACAATACCTATTGCCGCAAGTAATCAGATGGATACTTGTATCCCCTTATTTTAGCTAAAAAAGTTTAAAAAACTGCAAACGAAGCTTGAGTTATATGTGCTAAGCTTTTTGCACTTAGTGTTACTTCTAACCCTCGTTTTCCGGCACTAACATATATCATTTCAAAATCTAACGCACTGGAGTGTATGTATGTTTTTAGCCGTTTTTTTTGGCCAAGGGGGCTTACTCCTCCCAAAATATAACCGGTACTCGCCTGCACTTTTTGTGGGTCTGCCATCATCACTTTTTTTACTGCACAAAGCTTCGCAAGCTGTTTAAAATTAGCCTGCTGAGTGACGGGAGTCACCGCTACAATAAGCTGTTGCTCTGAGGTTTCTAGCACTAGGGTTTTAAATACTTGGGCGCTGTTAAGATTAAGCTTTTCAACCGCTTCAAGGCCGTAATTAGTATTGTTTATATCGTGCTCGTAACTGAGTATGTCAAACTTAATATCGCTTTTTTTTAGCTGCTCTATAGCGGGGGTCATCTGATAAAGTCCAAAATAAATTTCCCTAATAATTTAGCACATTAAACATAAAAAAACGGCGCTAAAAAAGCGCCGTTTTTATTAGGGTCTATTGATCCGACTAATTACTTAGTTAAGTCATCAAAAAACTTTTTAACCCCATCAAAAAAGCCTTGCTCTTTAGGGCGGTTTTTTGAGCTGTCTCTGCCCATACTTTCATCTAATTCTTTAAGTAAGTCACGTTGACGCTCGTTTAAATTAACTGGCGTTTCAATCACAACCTTACAAATTAAATCGCCTTGAGCGCCACTGCGTACTGACTTAACACCTTTGCCACGCATACGGAACATTTTGCCCGTTTGTGTTTCTGACGGTATTTTAAGCTTTGCACGCCCATCAAGCGTTGGCACTTCAATTTCACCGCCAAGGCCTGCGGTGGTAAAGCTTATTGGTACTTCACAATATAAATTATTAGCTTCACGAACAAATATTTTGTGTTCACGAACAGATACTTGCACATACAAGTCACCTGCTGGTGCACCATGCATGCCTGCTTCGCCTTCACCTGATAAGCGAATACGATCGCCAGTATCTACGCCTGCCGGGATTTTAACCGATAGCGTTTTAGTTTTTTCTACACGGCCTTGCCCATGACATTTATTACAAGGATCTGAAATGATCTGACCTTGTCCATGACACGTTGGACATGTTTGCTGTACGGCAAAAAAACCTTGGCGCATTTGTACTTGGCCTGCACCATGACAGGTTGTACATGTTTTTGGTTTAGAGCCCGCTTTTGCACCACTGCCATCACATGGTTCACAACTAACCCAAGTAGGTACTTTAATCTCAACGTCTTTACCACGAACCGCTTCTTCTAAGCTTAAGTCCATGTTGTAACGTAAATCTGAGCCACGTTGCTGGCGTGATTGACGTCGACCACCGCCGCCACCAAAAATATCACCAAATACGTCACCAAAAATATCACCAAAATCACCTTGGCCGCCGCCAAAGCCACCGTGACCACCGCCACCACCTTGTTCGAAGGCTGCATGGCCGTATTGGTCATACATTTGACGCTTTTGCGCATCAGTCAGTATTTCGTAAGCTTCTTTAACTTCCTTGAATTTAGTTTCAAGGTCTTTATCACCGGCGGTACGATCGGGGTGATATTTCATCGCTAAGCGTTTATACGCTTTTTTTATGTCTCGCTCACTCGCATCTTTGCTTACGCCGAGGACTTCGTAATAATCGCGTTTTGACATATCTATCACACTACTCTTTTCTATTTACAGCGTTAGCTGCTGGACAAACCGATAAATCATATCGATTTATCATTGAATTTTTAAAGCGTTTTATTCACTTCTCTTTACATGCAAAAGGCGCGTTAAGCTTTAGCCTACGCGCCTCATGTGTTCATCCTAACTCAAACACTTGATTTGGTCATGTGTTTTAAATTAGCGAGAAGCGTTAGCAACAATTACTTGTCGTCTTTAACTTCTTCGAACTCTGCATCAACAACATCGTCATCTTGTTTAGCTGACTGTTGTTGTTCACCAGCGTCACCACCAGCTTGTTGTGCTTTAGCTTGAGCGATTTCCATTAGCTTTTGAGACTTTTCAGCAAGCGCTTGCGTTTTCGCTTCAATCTCTGCTTTGTTATCACTCTTAATTGCTGCTTCTAGGTCAACAACAGCCGCTTCAATCGCGTCTTTGTCTTCGCTTGGCAGAGCATCACCCGCTTCTTCAATTTGCTTACGTGTACCGTGAACAAGTGCATCAGCTTGGTTACGTGCAGCTACTAACTCTTCAAACTTTTTATCGTCTTCAGCGTGCGCTTCTGCATCACGAACCATTTTTTCAACTTCTTCATCACTTAAGCCAGAAGAGGCTTGAATAGTGATTTTTTGCTCTTTACCTGTATCTTTATCTTTTGCAGATACATGTAAGATACCATCGGCATCAACATCGAATGTTACTTCGATTTGTGGCGTACCACGTTGTGCTGGGCGAATGCCTTCTAGGTTAAATTGACCTAGCGATTTGTTATCACTTGAACGTTTACGCTCACCTTGTAACACATGAATAGTTACTGCAGATTGATTATCTTCTGCTGTTGAGAATGTTTGCGATTTCTTAGTAGGAATCGTGGTGTTTTTCTCAATCAGTGCTGTCATTACTGACCCCATCGTCTCAATACCTAGAGATAATGGTGATACGTCTAGTAATAGTACGTCTTTCACGTCACCTGCAAGTACACCACCTTGAATCGCAGCACCCACAGCTACCGCTTCATCAGGGTTAACGTCTTTACGTGGCTCTTTACCAAAGAACTCAGCAACTGTTCTTTGAACAAGTGGCATACGCGTTTGACCACCCACTAGAATGATATCGTTGATATCGTTCACAGACAGGTCAGCATCAGCTAATGCGCGTTTAAGCGGTTCAATCGACTTAGTCACTAAGTCTTCAACCAGTGACTCAAGCTTAGCACGTGTTAATTTCACGTTCATGTGCTTAGGACCTGATGCATCAGCGGTTACGTACGGAAGGTTAACTTCTGTAGATTGTGCTGATGAAAGCTCAATTTTTGCTTTCTCTGCTGCTTCTTTAACACGTTGCATTGCAAGCGGATCATTTTGTAAATCGATACCTTGATCTTTCTTGAATTCAGCAACTAAGTAGTTGATTACACGGTTATCAAAATCTTCACCACCTAAGTGAGTGTCACCATTTGTCGCAAGTACTTCAAATGTGTGCTCGCCTTCAACTTCATCAATTTCAATGATTGATAAATCGAAAGTACCACCACCTAAGTCGTATACCGCTACTACGTTTTCGCCACGGTTTTTATCCATACCGTATGCAAGGGCTGCAGCTGTTGGCTCGTTGATAATACGTTTTACTTCAAGACCTGCAATACGGCCCGCATCTTTTGTAGCTTGACGTTGAGAATCGTTAAAGTATGCCGGTACTGTGATTACCGCTTCAGTTACTTCTTCACCTAAGAAGTCTTCAGCCGTTTTCTTCATTTTTTTCAGTACTTCAGCAGAAATTTGTGGTGCAGCGCGTTTTTCACCGCCGGCTTCTACCCATGCATCGCCATTATCTGCTTTGATAATTTTGAAAGGCATGATGCCGATATCACGTTGTACTTCTTCGTCTTCAAAGCGACGACCAATTAAACGTTTGATTGCAAATAACGTGTTTGTTGGGTTAGTTACCGCTTGACGTTTTGCAGGTTGACCTACTAACGTTTCACCGTCTTGCGTGTAAGCAATAATAGACGGGGTTGTGCGATCGCCTTCCGCATTTTCAATAACACGTGCTTTGTCACCATCAAGTACTGCAACACAAGAGTTAGTAGTACCTAAATCGATTCCAATAATTCTACCCATGAATCTTCTCCAACTTCTAAATTCGTTAATACATTCGATGACTAGTTAATAGGGATGCCACAAACTTAATTCAACTGTAAAAATGAAAAAAAACGCATTTTTTTTAATTTATTTACTAAATAACCCTAAAAAGAGTAGGGATTGCTCATTTTTTGTAATTTGGGAGCTTATTTATTGTCTGGTCTGATGAGTTTGGGTGTGATATAAATTCAGCAAATAACAGCAAAAGGACATTATTTGTGCACTTTGAACAATTATTAAAACAAGCAGCCCAAGCGAGTCAGGAAACTGACCCGTTAACCAATACCATGCAGTTTCCTGCTAACTGGTGCCAAGGTCGTACTGCTTTTGGTGGCCTCTCTGCTGCGCTACTTTATCAAGCAATGCGCAATAAAGTTGATTCATCAAGAAGACTGCTTTCTTTAAGTACAAACTTTGTAGGGCCATTATTGGCTGAAAAACCGTTTTCTTTATCGGTAGAAATATTACGTGAAGGTAAAAGCAGTACCCAAGTGCTCGCCAAAGCGATTCAAGATGATGCGGTGTGTGTCATCGTGCAGGCCTGTTTCGCCAAAAATCGTAACTCATCAATTAATGTGCCGGTATCAAAGTCGTTAACCTTACACCCTGTAAACGAAGGCCATTGTTTAGGCTTTGTACCTGGGAAAATGCCAGAATTTTTTCAGCATGTTGATTTATGCCCGCAACAAGGCGCCATGCCGTTTAGTAGTGCGCAAACATCTCACCTTGGTGGTTGGATGCGATTTAAACACACGCCTGAAGAAATTACAGAAGCTCATGTTATTGCTCTTACTGACGCATGGCCGCCAACATTACTACAAATGTTTAAGCAACCTGCACCGGCTAGTAGCATGTCATGGTATTTAGAATTTGTACAAGCGCCTAATTTAGTGCCAGGTGAATGGTTGGGTTTTGAAGCAATCACTCATCATTCAAAAGATGGCTATGGCTTAGAAGATGGCTGTATTTGGTCGCAATCGGGCGAGCTTATTGCACTCACCCGCCAAACGGTTGCCTTATTTGATTAATTAAAGAGCAGTGAAGTCGCGCTGGGTATATTGCTTATCTAAGTTAAGCATTATGGTGCGATATTCACCGCTTTGAATTATATTTGCTAAGCCTTTGTCAAACTGCTGTCTCAGCAAATCATTGTTAAAATACGCAGGCCTTGCCGCAGGTGGAAAAATAGCATGAATAACAAAATCTTTAGTGGCATTAGTTTTTTGATATTCCTTTAAGTAGTGAAGAAATATACGCCTATCGAGAATAATCGTATCAACCCACCCTGCCATTAAATGGTGTATCTGCGCTTGTTGATTGAATACTTCTTCATAGCCTCTCAAGTTTTCCAAGTTATGACCAAATTCTTTGGGTAAATAAGCAGGCGCATTTTGAAATGCTAAAACACTTTTAGTCGCCAGATCGTAAATACTATTAATAGTGAAGTTACTCTTTTTAAGACTCACCACCACATTCTCATAACTAACAACCGATTGGCTTCGATATATGCCAGCAATTAAAATACCCGAGTAATTTAATGCAATATCAACATGGCCTTGGTTCAATAAAGCATCTGCACGCTGATTTGACATGTAATGTACATCAACCTCATTTATGTCTTGATTGTTAAGTGCTGCCTTTACAATCTCGAGCTGAATACCTGAATCATTTTCACTTATTACATAAGGCACAACAGTAGGGTTAGCCGCAATAATAACTCGTTGCTGCTTAATACCTTTAACAAATGCCAAGCTATCGCCACATAAACACACTAAGGCTAATAAAAATAGCACTTTCACACTATCACCTAATCCGTTTTTTTTTCTGTTGTTGGGGTTACTTTTCTTATTATATTGTTAGTAATTTAGCCGCAGTGTTTGTATTTAGCTATTAATTATAGCAATATTTAAATTATTGAATTAACTATAAGCTAACATTTTGCAAACTGCCTGCCCAAGCTGTGATCTTATCATTGATATTCCCGACATTGATGCAAAGCAAGTCGCACTGTGCCCTCGCTGCAACCATAAGATTCGCGGTATTAATGTTAATAATGACATCGAAATAGTCGCCCTGAGCCTCAGCGCACTGCTGATGTTGCTCAGCAGTATGTTTTATCCATTTATTTCTTTTAGTAGCAACGGTATTACCCAAACGATTACCCTACCTGACGCTGCTCGTATTTTATTTAATTATGATAGTGACCTACTTGGCCTATTTATTGATATCAGCATTATTATTTTACCTATGAGCTTACTCATTATTTTAATCCCATTGCACTTAGGAGCACTTAAAGCACTGCCGCAAGCAGTTGCAAGAAAACTATTAAAATTCACTTTAACGCTAGAGCCTTGGATCATGTCAGAAATATTTCTGATTGGTGTTTTGGTTAGTATGGTTAAAATAATGTCATTAGCTGATGTTAGTTTTGGCACTAGCTTTTTTGCCTATGTGGGATTTGTAGTTTTATATGTTAGTGCGTTAACACGGTTAAATCGTGCTAGGCTGTGGTCTCAAGTAAGCCCTGCCACTACACTTCAAAATACTTCAAACGCTGAGCGGGCTATTGATGAGAATATAAAAGCCTGCCATGTTTGCCATCAGCTGAGCGTTGAATCAATCTGTCCTCGTTGCCACAGTAAAACGTATTTAAGAAACCCCTACAGCGTACAAAAGGCAGCGGCATGGTTGGTTACTTCACTTATTTGTTATATCCCAGCAAATTTACTGCCCATTATGTACACTATTAGCCTAGGGGATGAAACTCCTGCAACCCTTATTTCCGGTGTAATTACCTTATGGAATAGTGGCTCATACCCTATTGCGCTGATTATATTTTTTGCAAGTGTAGTGGTGCCATTAGCCAAGGCGCTTATTTTAAGCTTTTTGTGCATTATGGTTACAAAGCCCGCCAACCTTTATACAAAAGGTTACACAAAAGTGTACCAACTAACTGAATTTATAGGAAAGTGGTCTATGATTGATGTATTTGTTGTGGCTATATTAGTCGCCCTTGTGCAATTAGGAAACTTAATGTCGGTTATACCTGGTTTAGGCATCGTCTTTTTTACTGTTATGGTATTATGTCAAATGATGGCAGCACACGCATTTGACCCTCGTTTACTGTGGGATTCACCTAAAAATAAAAACGCAGAGAATAAAGCATGACTAAAACAGCCAACGTAGCACAAAAAACACGGATTTCTGCGATTTGGATTATTCCAGCGGTTGCCTTATTTGTTGGTATTTGGATGCTTTATCAGTATCAATTAAATAAAGGGCAAACAATCTACATCACTATGCCGCAAGCCGAGGGCATTATTGCTGGTAAAACAGAAATTAAAGTGCGTAGTGTAAAAATAGGTCAAATAGATCACGTACGCCTCTCCAACAACCAAGACAGCGTAATAGCTCGGGCACAAATAGATAAAAATTACGATAATTTACTTACCGAAGATGCCAGCATTTGGGTTGTAAAACCTCGCATAGATGAAACCGGCATTACTGGTATGAGTACTTTACTTTCAGGGGTTTATTTAGAGTTTTCACCAGGCGAGAGCAAACAATTAAAGAAGCAGTTTAAACTTCAAGAAGAGCCTGCATTAATAGGCAAAGATGTACAAGGTGGACGCTTTAAGTTGCTCAGTTACAATGCAGAAGTACTCGATGTGAGTACTGGCATATTTTTTAAAAACTATAAAATAGGCCAAATAGAAACCGCCACCTTTGATTGGAAAAACCAAGCAATGCAATACGGTATTTTTATTAAAGCTCCCTACGAGAACTTGATCACCTTAAACTCTATTTTTTGGGTTAACTCAGGAATAGAAATAGATCTTTCTGCTGATGGCATAAATATTAACACCGGTTCACTGAGCAAGTTATTAAAAGGTGGTATTTCTGTCGGTTTACCTGACCAGCAAGCTCCCGGCGATTTGGCAAAAGACGGTCATAGCTTTTCTTTAAGTCAAAGTTACAATCAAGCTCTAGAAGAGCGCTTTTATGACTTTGATTATTACCTTATCGAATTTGAACAATCGATTAGAGGACTCCGTATTGGTGCGCCAGTAGAGTATAGAGGTACACGCGTCGGCACAGTGGTTGAAGCGCCCGCCAATGTAATTATAGATGGAAAACCGGCTCATTTTCGCGCTAAAAGTACCGCTGTCCCTGTATTGATCAAAGTGGAATATGGACGTTTATACCACAACAACGCCTTAGCTAAAGAGTATTGGAAATCAAGCATAATCGAGTGGATAAAAAATGGCATGAGAGCGTCACTTAAACCGGGTAATTTGCTAACCGGTGCAGTTTATGTTGATTTTGACTTTTATACCGACCCCCCTAAAAGCGAGCTTAAAAAGCTTGCTCAATACGATGTGTTTCCTAGTGTATCGAGCGGGATAACGGTGCTTGCTGACCAAGTGTCTGATGTACTGAATAAGGTAAATAATTTAAAAATTGAAGACAGTTTAGCCAAAATGCAAACTACGTTTAGCGAGTATCAAGCTCTGGCAAGTGAGATGCGCACGTTATTAAATAAGCCCGATACACAAAATTTACCGGGCGACTTTAATCGTAATCTCGAAAAAATAACTAAAAGTATGGAACAATTTGAAATAACCATGCGCCAGTTTGACAAAACCATGGCAAGCTATCAAGCAGGCTCTCAAATGCACTATCAACTTGAGCAAACACTGCTACAAATTAAGCGTTTAACAGAAGAGTTTCAGCCTCTTACCCGTGGCTTAAACGAGCAACCTAATATGCTCATTTTTGACAAATCACTACCTAACGATCCACAACCGAGGAAGCAATAATGAAAGCACTATTTTTACTTTTAACGGGTGTGATCTTTATCAGTGGTTGCAGCTCTGCTATTCAAACAACAATTCAGTATTACCAATTTGAGCAACCCATTAATGACTCTTCGCGAAATGTGCAAGATACACAGGCACAACTGCGCGTGCAAACAGTCACCTTAAGAGGCGCATTGAATAACCGGGGTATTGCTATGAAAGTAGATAGTAATCAAATCCATGCTGCTAATTATCATCTATGGGGCGAGTCGCCAGATGTTATGCTCAGTGCCAGCGCGCAGCAAACATTATTTAATACCATGACCAACTGGATGGTTATTAAAGGCTTACCCGTTATTACTGACCAACAGCAACAAACATTTTACGAATTAGAATACGAACTACACCACTTTAACGGTGATCTGCAAGGTAATGCAGATATTTCAGGGCTATGGCGTTTATACTACACTCACCCAGAATCGGGTAGGCGTTTAATAAGCATCCATAATTTCTCATCTGTTTTGCCAATTGATGATGATGGCTATGATTCATTGGTGGCGACTCTTGAAAAAATGTGGCAACAAATCAACATCCTTGCGGCAAAAGAAATTGAAAAAGCGCGAATTTAATTTCGCTCTGTATTAAGTAAATATACATCTACCGCAATGTTAGTGTTCTCTATAATCACTTGACCTTGGGTTTTAAAACCGAGCTTTTGTAATACATTTTTTGATGCACGGTTATCATTGCGGGTGATCGCCGTAACTTGTTTAATCCCCAAGTTTTGTCTATGGTTTAGCAAGGTATTTGCCGCTTCAAAAATATAGCCCTTTTTTTCAAAACCGTCTTTTAGCGCAAACCCTAAATCGGGATATTGCAGAACAGCTCGCTGATAAAACCCAACAATACCAACCAGTGTTTCATCATGTAATACGATTATATAAGGCCCAAAGCCATGCTGCTTATGGGCAGATATAAAACTGTCTTTGATGTATTTTTTAGCGTCGTCTAAGGTGTAAATACCTTTATCACCAATGTATTTAGTGAAATTATCCTGATTAACCAACTTAAATAACTCTGCCGCGTCTGCTATTTGTGCGAAGCGTATGTATAAACGCTCTGTTGTAAAAGCAATATTCAAAATAACTCCTGATAAATTTTTAACGACCCGATATTTTTTTATTGACTGAAATAAAAAAGAAGATTATTTTTGCGCCGATGTTTTTAAAGGCACAACAATAGCGGCATGCATTCCTTGCGCCGTCTGGCGCCAAAGCCAACGCGTTTCACTAAAACTATTAATTTAACATAATTTTTTAAGTGCCCTCCACGCGTGCAAAAGCAGTGACTTGGAAAATGATTTAACAACAAACTTATCATCTTCTTTGTTTTTGTATAAGCAGTTTACTTTTTAAATCTGCTTTTAATTTTGTGATCTTATAAATGCTTGAACCTTCTGCGTTAACTCTACTGCCGCCTGCGGTAGTGGTTGTATTGGCTGTTGTTTTACGCCGCCCTATTTTATCGTTACTGATTGGTGCATTAGTTGGCCTTGTTTTAGCTGACCCTAGCAAAGTTCTCTCAAATTTTGCCAGCACATCACTCAAAGTAATGACTGATGAAACCATTGGTTGGTTAATACTTGTGTGTGGCGGCTTTGGTGCGCTTATTGCCTTATTAGTGCGCACTGGAGGGGCTTCTGCGTTTGGTAGTTTGGCTTTAAAGTACACCCGAGGTAAACGATCCTCCTTATTTATGACCTTTTGTTTGGGTGTCGTGATATTTATTGACGATTATTTAAACGCGCTTACCGTGGGTGAAACCATGAAGCGGATCACCGACAAATTTAAAGTGAGTCGTGAAATGCTCGCTTACGTTGTTGATTCAACGGCAGCGCCTATTTGTGTACTCGTCCCTTTGTCAACGTGGGCTGTATTTTTTGGTGGCCTGTTAGTGGATAACGGCATTGCAGAAGAAGGCAAAGGCATTGCCGTTTACATTCAAGCCATTCCGTACATGTTTTATGCCTGGTTTGCGGTGTTGACTGTGGTGCTGGTTATTGCCGGCGTGATCCCTACTTTTGGCCCCATGAAAAAAGCCGAGCAACAGGCGCTAACTCACGCTCCTACTTTAGAGCCTGCGATTTATACTCAAGTACAAACCGCCGATGAATATGCAGTAAAAGCAGCGGAGGAACACTTTGAAGATGCGGATCCTAAAGGTAAGTTATATAACTTTTTGTTGCCGATTATTTTATTAGTCGCATTTACCGTATATTTTGAAATAGATGTGTACAAAGGTCTATTAGCGACAATGGCTGTCACTTTGCCATTTTATGCGTTACAAAAATTAATGAGCTTTAGCGAAATGATTGAGCGTATGCTGGATGGTTTTAAAAGTATGATCCCCGCAATTGGAACCGTGATTGCCGCCTTTATTTTTAAAGATGTATGCGACTTAATTGGCTTACCACAATTTGTGATTGGCAGCTTAAGCCCGTATATGACCGCTGGCTATTTACCTGCGGTGGTATTTATTGCGATGTCGATATTAGCGTTTGCTACGGGTTCAAGTTGGGGGATTTTTGCGGTTTCAATTCCTATTGTCATGCCCCTTGCGACGGCGGTTGATGCAAATATTCCATTGGTGATTGGCGCATTACTTTCAGCGTCTTCATTTGGTAGCCAAGCCTGTTTTTACTCTGATTCAACCGTACTAGCAGCACAAGGCTCTGGCTGTAATTTGATCAGTCATGCTGTAACGCAATTACCTTATACCTTAATTGCTGCAGGCTTTGCCATAATTGGCTTTTTACTTATGGCCTAACATGGCAATGGTAGCCATTTTACTAAAACCATAATTAACGCCGTTAAAACAAAACCCAGTCAACAATGGCTGGGTTTTGTTTGGTTTTTGAGTGATTTCAACTTACTTTTGCAATTTTATATCGCTGTAGTAAGCATCTAAACTCGTCACTTTAGTTTGGTTTGGTAAATCAGCAAACTCGCTATCACTAAACTTAGTGCCGCGTAGCTGCACATTTAAGCGGGCTGCTTGTGGATTTAACATGGTTTGCTGGTAGTAGTCTTTAATATCAGCAAGGGTGACCTTTTCTACTTCTGCAATTAGCTTTTGTTTTGAATCAAAATCAAAGTTTTCACGGTACCAATCGTTAATCAATGGGCTCATTTCGTCGCTTAAATTCTTTGGCTGTTCTTTTAACGAAACCAACGTTGCATTTTTAAGCTGTGCAAATGTTTCTTCACTCATAGCATTAAGCTCAGAAGCGTACTCTTTTTTGAACTTATCAAAGCGTACTTGAATTTCTTTTGGCCCTTTGACCGGCGTTTGAATAAACAAACCAATACCAGAGTAATCCTCAATAGGACGCGCTAATGCCCCTACCGCATAAGCTAGTTGTTCTTCGGTACGCATTTTGTCAAACGCGATTGTTCTAAAGTGCCCTTGTAAAACCGCCGCCTGCGCTTTTTGTTTATAACCTGGCGTTGGGTGAATGGTCATATCGACAACGGCTACATCGGCTACATCAATATCTTTGTGTAATACGCGCGCTTCACCTTGTTGTGGTAACCAGGCTTTACTGCGAGCAAACTCAGATTTTGTATGATTATTTGGTAAAATAGCCGTTAACTCAGCAGCAATGGCATCAATATCTTTTTGGTTATAGTTGCCATAGCTAAATACGCGTAAGTTATTATTCGCTAATGTGCTTTGCTTTAATGCTTGTAAATCAGCGAGCGTCAGTGATTGAGCTGCCTTAATGAGCGCGTCAGTATCAAAACTACCGGTTCGAGTCAGTTTTGAATATTCACTAAACGCTTGTGCATACGGGAACTGTTTTTGCTGATTGAGTAAATCACGTTGATAACGGTCAATCGCTTGATTAAATGCTTGCGCTGAAATTTTATCGTCAAATCCAGCTAACGCTTGTTTAAGTAAGGTATCTTGTTTATCGGTAAAACCACTTAATGATAAAACTAAGCCATTGCTTGAGCTTAAATTAACATTCATACCGGCAATAGCCGCTTCGGTTCGTAGCTGACTTAATTGAGTGTTATATAAATCTGCCCACACAGAATAAAGGACGGTTGAGTTAATATCACGCAACCCTGTTTGTGTGTTGATATACACCTCAACTAAACCTTTGGGTTGCTCTGCAAACTGCTGGCTTGCTTGGCGCCAGATTTTTACACCGTTTTTATCATAGCTAAGTTCTGGGTGTTTTTGCTCTTTAAAAGCCTGCGTTTTAATTGCAAAACTCTCTGGCAGTAAGTTGTTAACACTTGGTAAGGCTAAATTAAATTCACTTGGTTTTTCCCAGCTGGCAATTTCTGCGTCGCTAATATCACTAATTCGGTATTTACCATCATAAAAATGTAATTGTGAATCAGTGTCTTCTTGTTGAGAAATATACCAAACACGTAAGGTATCTGCGTTAAGTTGTTTTAGTACATTATTAACCGCATCAGCATCAAACTTAGCGTAGTAGTATGGTGCGTTTATCGCATGATTTAACGGATAATCTTGCATGCTTTGAGTCAGCGCACTGACGTAGTTAAACTCATCGCCTTTTTCTAAAAATTTAAACTGGTTATTCAAAGAGGTGCGAATTTCATTAAAGTACTTACTATTAACACCTTCACGTTTAATTAAATCAATATATTGCATAATAGTCGCAACAATGGCTTCGCGGTTTTTCATGCCCTCATCAGTCAGCTCTATGTTCACATTTAAAGAGCCATAGTTACCATATTGATTTGGTGAAGCAGATGCTGATAACTGCGATACCCAGCCTTTATCACGTAATATTTGTGCTGGGCTACCTGGCATTTCATTGCTAAGTAAATAGGCAACAAAACGATTAGGTTTTACTGCAAATTCAGTTTGATTATTAGTGATTGTAAAGTCGAGCTGTAATTGTTTAACGTCTTCGTTTGGCGAGTAAAAAACACGTTTACCACCGGCATTATCAAAATTTAGCTTGGCTGATACTTTTGGCTTTTCAATATTTTTATTTTTAATATCAGCGAAGTATTTTTCTGCTTTTTTCTGCATTTCTTCAAGTGGTAAATTAGAAATTAACGCCACTTTCATAATATTTGATGAATAATATTTATTATAAAAATCAACAGTTTCTCTGTGTAATGAACTATCAGCTTTATCGCCTAACGTTTCAAGGTTACCAATTAAGAATCGATTAGCTGGGTGTTCACCCATCATTTTACGTGCAAGTTTAAATTGGCCAAAAAAGTCCATTTCACGACGCATTGACCACTCAGCATTCACTGCGTTTTTTTCTTTTTCTGTATATTCTGGGTAAAGCTTAGGGGCTTTAAAAAAGTCTGAAAAGCGGTCTAAGCCTTCATCAAACGCATCGTTATTAATTTTAAACATGTAGTTTGTAATATCGAGCCACGTATAGGCATTATGCGCTCCGCCGTTTTTAGTCATAAAATCGGAGTACCCTTTAGTGTCAGGGTAGCGCTCAGTGCCTAAAAACAACATATGTTCTAAATAATGCGCCATACCTTGCTGGCTCATTGGGTCGTGCAGTAGGCCGACACCGACACTCAATGAAGCAGCTGATTTTTCTGCGCTTGGATCAGAAACTAAAATCACTTCAATATCATTGGCAAGTGTTAGTGTTTTGTATTCACGATTATCGTTAGGGCTTACAACAAGCGCTGGTGATAAAAGTGATGTTTGTGATGATTGAGAAAGAGTGGCGGTATTCGAACAACCGCTTAATATTGCCAGTGCAATTGCACTTAAGCCGATGATGTGTTTCATTTTAGTTATATCCATTGCTGTTAAATACGGGCTTAGTGTTATAAAAAGACTAAATCACTTATAAACTACCATTATCAATTAATACTATGCTACTAATTAGTACTTAATTGTGTAACACATTGTGAATAGTTAATATAAATAATAAGGTAAGTTATGGAAAAGATAATAATAATAGCCATGTTTGTGCAGGTAACACTTTCATTAGTTGTTATGGTGATTATGGGAAAACGTCGTTTTGCAGCGGCTAAAAATAAACACATACAGTTAAGCGACTTTGCTGCTATGCGCCTCGATAATGCGGGCGATCATGTGAGAGTAGCGGATCGTAATTTTAGCAATCAATTTGAAATACCTGTGCTTTTTTATGCGGGTTGTTTGCTTGCTTTACAGCTTAATATGGCGAGTGTCTCTATTGCAGTATTGGCGTGTATATTTGTAGCGACACGCATTATTCATAGCCTCATTCACCTTGGTAGTAATCATTTAAGAGCTCGTTTTAGAGTATTTTTGCTAGGCTGCTTAGCTGTGTTTGTAATGTGGTTTTTGCTATTGCTGGGTGTACTTTTAAACTAAAAAATAACAGCGAATTTAGTAATTCGCCGTTATTTTTTTAAAGTTTACTTAGCACGTTTTAAGCGAGGTGCTACAAGCAATAGTGCGCCTAATAACCATGCCATACTGCCACTAGAGTCTGAACTTTGTGGTGGTGTCACTTCTACGTTATCAATTAATGTATTCTCTTTAGGTGTTAAATTTTGTGCTGAATTAGGATCGTCATCAAGCACAACCACCGTTTGTATTGATACTAAGTTTTGATTACTAATAACCACATTTTCATCTGAACATTGCTCTTTAGTAATACCAACCAATGGTACCTCTGCACAATGAACTAAGGCCGCTATTTTATCTAAAGTTTCTTGGCTTTGTGCTGTTATTTGTCCGAAAACGGTAAACCCACCATTTTGTAAATCTAAGTTTTGGCTGTTATCACTCATATTAAAAAACCATTGGCTAGTGGCGCTGTTTTCGTTGCCGCCCTGCTTTGCCATGGCAATTGTGCCTTTTACATTTGAGTAAACAGGTTCGTTAATAACCGCTGGCTTGGTTGTAATGGGATCCATTTCATCAGAAAAAGTAAAACCTCCTCCTTGAATGACAAACTTATCAACAGAGCGGTGTATAACCGTTTGATTGTAGGCGGCATCATTAACATAACTTAGGAAGTTTTCTACTGTTTTAGGTGTTTGTTGATCAAACAAGTTAATTTCTATCGTTCCTTGACTCGTTTGCATTTCGACTATGGTTGCTGCGCTTGAAAAGCTCGCTGCAGTTAAAATTGACGCTAAGATAAGCTTCTTCATTATTATTCCTATTTTTTATTGTCATTAGGCGTCATAGAGTAGTGTTATTCATTTTATAAATCGATACATAAGTACTTAACGCTACAATTCATATCAAAGTAATTACACTGCAGTTACAACTGTTTACATTTTAATTTTAAACACATTATGGAGAGTTAATTGTCTGAGTGCCTTGATGTACATCACGGTGACTCTTTTTTAAATTAACTTTAAGCCTAGCAAGGTACTTAAAAAGCCCCTTATCAATCACTCTTTTTTTGTTATTATCAGCCTACACAGTGATAGGAGTAAATATAATGGCAAACAACACGACTATTTGTGACTTTGGGCTACACCAAGGTGAACCATACACCCAGCTTCCCGTCAGCTTTTTGAAATGGATGATTGATGTAAATCATCAAAAATCTCAATACGCACATGATGAGCTCGCACGCAGAAAACGGGTTGTAGAGCAGCAACGTGAAGCCTTATTGGCTGAAAAATATGAATAAGTGCGTTTTTTTAACCTCGAACTAGTTTAAACTAGCCGCCTACTATACTGAGTTTTGTTAATCGATAGGTATTTTATGCGTACTCTTGTTTTTCTCATTTTATTTCTTGGTTTATATGGCTGTGCCAGTGACTCTGTCAATAAACCTGCAGCACACTATTTAACTGTTCTTCATACCAATGATAATCATGGTCGTTTTTGGCATAATGAAAAAGGCGAATATGGTATGGCCGCGCGTAAAACCCTAATCGACCAGCTAAGAGCCGATGCAAAAGCACAAGGGCATCAGGTGTTATTATTATCTGGTGGCGATATTAATACTGGTATCCCTGAATCAGACCTGCAATTTGCTGAGCCCGATTTCAAAGGCATGTCGAAAATTGGCTATGACGCAATGGCATTAGGTAATCATGAGTTTGATAATCCATTAAGTGTATTAAGACAGCAACAGCAATGGGCTAACTTCCCTCTTTTATCGGCTAATATCTTTGATAAACAAACTAACGAAACTATTTTTGAACGTTATAAGATATTCAACAAAGGCGGCTTAACCATTGCCGTAATTGGGTTAACAACGACAGACACCGCTAAAATTGGTAACCCGCAATACATTGGCCACTTAGAATTTAAAGATCCGGTTGAAATAACCGCCTCACTTACCCAAACATTAAAAGCAAAATACAATCCTGACATTACCATTGCGGTAACGCACATGGGGCATTATGTAGATGCCAATTATGGAATAAATGCTCCAGGTGATGTTACGCTTGCCCGCTCTTTAGATAAAAATGCCCTTGATATGATTATTGGTGGCCATTCCCAAGAGCCAGTGTGTATGGCTGCAGAAAATGTCACAGATGAGAATTTTAAGCCAGGTTTAGCCTGTAAACCTGATCGACAAAATGGAACCTGGATAATGCAAGCCCATGAATGGGGTAAGTATGTGGGTAAAGCGGAGTTTAAATTAGAAAACGGTCAATTATCACTGCTAAGTTATCAATTATTGCCCGTTAATTTATACGTAGATAAAAAGCAAAAAGACGGTAGCGTAAAATCCGTACTTGCTGCAAATTACATTAAACCAGATCCAGCGCTACAAACCTTTTTAGCGGCGTACCAACAAAAAGGGGCAAAACAAATTGAAGGTAAAATTGGCTTTGTGAATGACAGACTCGAGGGTGATCGTAACAAAGTACGCTTCGAGCAAACTAACCTTGCTCGCGTTATTATTCGAGCGCAAATGAATACCGTAGGTGCCGATTTTGGCATTATCAGTGGTGGTGGTGTTCGCGATAGCATCAATGCGGGTGACGTGAGTTATAAAGACATACTCAAAGTACAGCCTTTTAAAAACCGTGTCGCTTATATCGATTTCAAAGGCAATGATATTTTAACCTATTTAAATGTCGTGACGCGTTTCCCACCAGACTCTGGAGCCTACATGCAATACCACAACTTAGCCTTTGAACTTAAAGAGGATCAAGTAACTAACGTGTTCATCGCCGGCAAGCCGCTTGATATAAACAAAACATACCGCATGAGTATTAATGAATATAATGCTTCTGGTGGCGATAGTTACCCTAAAATTACTCACATGAAAGGATTCGTAAGCACCGATGAAACGGACGCTCAGGCATTAAAACGATTTTTTGCAGAGCACAGCCCTGTTGATGCACATGAGTTTGCACCTAAATAGTAATCTGTATTGAACAGTGATGAGTGTCATTGATATAGTCATGACACTCATCGTTGAGGTTTATGTGCTAACCAAACCAATTTAAGCTCTCTTAATCAGAGTTATGGTTAAGTAGCAAAGCACGATTACTTTCCTATTATTTCTATATTTCCTTGACCCACATTTGCTAACCCATAACTGTGCATTCGTGAGCGTGAGCCCTCTCCAAATGCTTTCGGTGGGTAGTATAATCCCTTTTGCTCAGGGCAATCGTTTAACACATCATCCAGTGACGCACGAATTTCACTCAATGTTTTCTCTAGACTGTTATTAAAGTTTGGACGTTTTCTTACTGTATGACCAAGCTCAACTAAACGATAGAAATACTTATTGGCAAGCTCTATCAATTCCTCGGGTACATTCTTGTTATGATTAAGCTTGATCTCTGGATTGTTAGTGCAGTATTCCACAAGCGCTAAATAAAAACATAACGGTTTGTTTGCCAGAGCTACTTGGTGCTCCAAAGAAACGCTACTCGATAATGTTTTACTTTTTAAATCAATAATCAGGGTTAATGGTTTTGACTCTGTAGTATTTGATTCTGCGTGAATAACCTGCTTATCATCATTTTTGTTGATATAGGCTAATTTTATTAAGTACGTAAGTAATATACTAAGAATAAAAAGCATCCCATAAATAGCTACCACATCACCCGTAAAATACGGCTGTCTCAAAGAGAAAACGATGAACACCACACCATTATTACTATTTAACTCTCGAATAAACTCTGTGGAAGTTTTTAAAGAAGCATCAAATTCATGTTGTGGCGTTATAGCTACAACCTCAATATCGGTACTATTAATAAAGGTGTTTAAGGTTTGAATATAATTAAGTAAAGCTGCTTTATTACCTGAGTGTTTAAGCAGCTCATTTGATAAATCTAACAAAGGTAAGTCTAAAGCGATTTGTTTTTCTATTTGTATTATTTGTAATTTATTTACTTGCTGTTGTTTTTGTATTGTCGAAATATAAAAAACAGACGAGAAAAACAAGAATAAAAAAATTGTGCATATTATCCATATTAACCTATTCATTACGACTCCCCTATAAAGGTAACGGGGTAACTGTTGCACTGCCAATATGGCTCAACATTTTGATAATATTGAAACGATTGTTCTTTAGACATACTCAATAAGTGAGACTGTACAGCACAGAGTAAATCAGTATTATTATGCTGCATTTTTAAGTACCAACGGGTGCCTGCCACATTACTACTAATAGGCGTAATATAATTTTTTGAAAAACGCTGACTGTCACTTTCTCTCCAAAAAGAGGCAATAAGGTCTACTTCCCCGTTCGCCAATAATTCTCTCAACTCATTGTGTGAACTCGCATAGGTTATTTTTAGCTGAGCAATGTTTAGGCCTAGCTCTTTAAAGGCTTGTTTGGGTAAAATGTGTCCTGAGCGACTCGTTGGATAATCTAACAGACCGATTTTTTTATCTAAAAAATATTGTTTGCTGATCTTTGGTTTTTCTTTTGAAGAGATAAAAAACGCAGTGTAATCAGAAAAGCCAACCACAGGCTGATAGTTGTAAGTAGATTCAGCCTTAAACGCATCCATAATATTATTTTTCGCTAAAATTAAATCTGCAATACCTTTACCTACAAACTCTAAGCTATCAACGGTTCTATATCCCCAATAGCCAATGACAGAGCCATATTGCTTAGCCACAACTTTATCATCACACAAGTTTTTAGTAAGTAATTGAGCAACGTATTTTGAGGGGGTAAATACTATAAGTTGACTCTTATTAGCCGTTGCCGTTGTTTGACATGTCGTTGATGTCTCTATTATTACTGGAAACGTTATATCTTCCTCGCCCACAATAACTTGACCTGAAAACCAACTTAGCAACACGCCTAGAAACATAAATGTAACAATTGATATTTTATGCAACATTAACTTCTTAATATTCAAAAAGCACCCGTTTAAATTAGAGTAATAGCTCATTTGAACAATTTTAATTACTTATTACAACAGGTAATTTTACCTGTCAAACCCAAACCATTGAATAAAAACAATTTTAAACAAGAAAATATGAATTTTATTGAGTCCTTTCTATCAACTAAAAAAATGAGGACAATTGACCTTATCAGCGTTTACAAAATAAATGTCACACTAACTAGGATGCTTCAATGTACAAAAATGTAAAATATTCGCTTTCTTTAACACTTTTAATTAGTGCAATATTTGCAAGCACAGATTGTAATGCTTGGGGCCAAAACGGGCATCGTGTAGTGGGTAAAATTGCAGAGTCGCACATAAGCGAAACTACTAAGACTGTACTTATCCCCTATCTCAACGGTGAATCTTTAGCTCAGATTTCAACATGGCCTGACGAAATGCGATCTGCACCAGGTGACTTTTGGCAAAAAAAATCATCTCGTTGGCATTACATTAATGCTGATGACAACGCGACCTTTAGTTTTGACCACGACCACACTAAACACAAAGAATCAGTAACAAACATATTAGAAGGCATTCACTACTCTATCCGCGTGTTGAAAGATGATAAATCAAGCCTTGCGGCCAAACAGTTTAGCTTGCGTTTTTTGGTGCATTTAGTGGGTGACAGCCATCAACCATTTCATGCAGGAAGAGCAGAAGATAGAGGCGGCAATCGCGTTAAGGTTTCTTTTTTTAACCAACAAACCAATCTACATAGCCTATGGGATACCAAGTTAGTAGAAAACGAAAACTTATCTTTTACTGAATACGCTCAGTTTATAAATACCAACAACAGCGAGCTAATTAGTGAATATTTACAAAGTACACCAACAAGCTGGCTTGAAGAGTCGCACAACTTAGCCCTAAAAATATATGAATCAACAGAAGAACAGATTAGCTACGACTATATCTACAACAACACCCCTATTGTGAAAACACGCTTGCAACAAGCGGGAATTCGCTTGGCTGGATTGTTAAATACATTATTTGATCCTGCTAACACGCAATCAAAAATGGCCTTAACACAGCAAACACAAAAATAAATTCAGTTTCTAACTTAAATCATCTAAATGGGAAATCAACATTATGACTAAGCTTCGCCTTTCGAAATTAACTGGAGCAGTAATTCTTGCTCTAGGAGTTTCAACAAGCGCTATGGCTGCTGACACTTCATCTGCAATGCGTGGTAAAATAACCACACCTTCAGGTGCGAGCGCTGCAAACGTTAAAATTAAGGTTGTTCATCAACCAACTGGCACAATTAGTGAACTAACGACCAATGAAAGTGGTACTTTCATTGCAAATGGTTTACGTGTTGGTGGACCTTACACTGTGATCATCGACTCTGATACGTTTAACGATACCACCGTTGAAAATATCTTTTTAAACCTTGGCGAAACTTACCGATTAACGTCGCAATTAGCACCACTCAATATTGAAAAAATTGAAGTGTCTGGTTATAAAATTGTCCAACAATCGGGTGGTTCTAGCAGCACGTTTGGTGAAGATACCATCAACAACATGCCTAGCTTTAATCGTGACATTAAAGACATCGCACGTTTAAACCCACTTGCTAGTATTAATGGTAGCGGCGAGCTAACCTTTGCCGGTAGCAACCCACGTACAAATGGTTTAACTGTAGATGGTATTGGCCAAAATGACGACTTTGGTTTAAGTTACGGCGGCTACCCTACTTCGCAGCCCCCTGTAGCCCTTGATGCGATTGAGCAGATCTCTGTTGATGTTTCTCCATTTTCAGCCTCTAAAGGCAACTTTGGTGGTGGTACTATTAACGCGGTAACTAAGTCAGGTACTAACGAACTTAAGTTTTCTGGTTTTTACGAAACATCAACACCAGATATTGCTGGCGATGTAGACAGCATATCTCAAGTGTTTGCTGATAACCGCCCTGTTTTAGATGACGATGGTCACCGCACATACATTGTTGAACAAGTAGAACCTAACCAAACTGAAAAACGCTACGGTTTTAATGTTGGCGGCCCACTTATAGACGATACCTTATTTTACTTTGTTAACTACAATAAATGGTCAAGCGAACTAGATTTAGATTATGGTTTTGAAGGTTCAGGCGCAACCAACGAATACGATGTGAGTGAAGAAAGCTATAACCGTTTCCTTAATATTCTAAATAACGAATACGGCTTAACAGACTCTCTTGGAGGCGACCCTAAAGACACCAACGAAACATTACTTGTAAAATTAAGCTGGAACATTGCTGATGATCATCGCTTAGATTTTACCTATCAGTGGCAAGATGACAAAGATGAAACAAACTTTGGTACTGGTGGCACATCAGTTCAGTTTGCATCAAGTCGTTATACCTACGCAACCAAGTTTAATAACTTTGCTACCAAGCTATATTCAGATTGGAACGAAGACTTTTCAACTGAAATCGGTATTGCATACAAAGATGTATCATCGAGAAGTTTAACAAATTCTGATATTGGTAGCGTTAAAGTTGAAGAATACTTCCGCGGGCCTTCTTATAACTTTGGTACCGATGAGTTTCGCCATGCAAATAGCTCAGCAACAGAAAATTTAACACTTTCTCTTGATGCCACTTATTTAATGGACGAGCATGAAATTAACTTTGGTATGCAATATGAGTCGTTAAACTTATACAACCTTTTTGCAGCTAACTCACTCGGTTCATGGGAATTTGATAACTTTAATGGTTTCGAAAATCGTGAAGTAGGTAACTACAAAGGAAAGTACGATTTTAGCTACAGCAATGCCTTTACAAATAACCCTAATGACACCGCTTACGACGCAACCCGTAATCAATTAGCACTTTACATTGAAGATACTTTTTATGTTGGTGATGATTTAGAAGTAACAGCAGGTGTTCGTTATGAGCGTTTATCTTCTGATGATAAACCAACACTCAACGAAAACTTTTTAAACACCTATGGCTTTAGCAATCAAGAAAACCTCGATGGGTTAGATATTATTCTACCGCGTATTGGCTTTAAGTATTACGCTACAGAAGCATTAACAGTTAACGGTGGCGTGGGTCGTTTCCAAGGTGGTATCCCTAACGTTTGGTACAATAACTCATTCCAAAACGATGGCATTACTTTTGTAGATGCACCTCAAAGTGCTATTAACGATTATTATGCTAATAATCAAGCTGATATCACTCAAGTACCAGATGCCATAAAAGGCTCTTTAGTTCAAGGTGCAGGTAGCACAAACTATGTTGATCCTAACTTTGAACTACCGTCAAGTATTCGTGCACAACTTGGATTTGAGTACGACTTTGATTCTGAGTTACTAGGTGAAGGCTTTAAATGGCAAGCAGAAATTGCTTATCACAAAAAAGAAAACGAAGCTGTGTGGCATAACACCGCCATAAAACCTGTAGGTGTAGCGGCCGACGGCGAGCGTATCATCTATGAAAGTATTTACAGCGGTGATTTAGCTGATAACTTTGATATCGCAATGACTAACTCAACTGATGATGGTCGCTCTGTTATTATTTCAACAGCACTTGCTAAAGAGTGGGAAAATGGCCTTTATATTTCAGCAAGCTATGCACATCAAGATGTAACAGAAGCGTCTTCAGGCTCTTCATCACGTGCACAAAGCAACTATCAGTACAATATCACTAAGAGCCGAAATGAAGACTTTGCTGCCCGTGGTGCGTATGAAGTAGAGCATAGCTTTAAAGTTAATTTAGCGTATAACACTGAGTTCTTCAGTGGCTATGCCACAAGATTTAATGTGTATTTCGAACGTCGCTCTGGTCGTCCATTTAGCTATACTATGGGTATGTATCAAGATAGTGACTTAGGTGATACGCGTGACTTTTATTCAAGCTCAGCTTATTTAGCGTATATTCCAACTGGTGCAGATGATGCCAATGTAAATTGGGATGAATCAGGGCTATCATGGAGTGAACTTGAGACACTACTTAATAGAGCGGGTATTTCTGAGCGAGGCCAAATCTTAGACCGTAACTCAGGCACGCAACCATGGGTTACCACTATGGATATTAGCGTTAAACAAGAGATCCCTGGTTTTGCAAAAGGTCATAGCGGTGAGGTTTACTTTATGATTGATAACTTTGCCAACTTATTAAACAGTGACTGGGGCGTAGAAAAGCGCTTAGGTTTCTCTGACCAAGCAGTTTACGACTTTGGCGGGTTAGACGATCAAGGTCGTTATATAATTGATAGCAGATTTAATGGCGCTGATGTTCGTAACTATAGCCAATATCAAACTAGCTCATCAGCTTGGCAAGCTAAAATTGGTGTTAGCTATAAGTTTTAATACATAGCCTGTACATCAAAAACTCGTAAAATTAAAAAAGCCATTACATGCATGTAATGGCTTTTTTTATGGAAAAAATCACTTTTCATCTGTTTGTCATAAAAACTACTTACTATTTGAACGGTAAAATATTGAAACATAGATAAAATGCTAAATTTCATAAATAAAGTGTTTTATAATAAAAAAATTACAGTTGTATTTTATTTGTAACAAACAAATGAGGTACACTATGTAAGTATTTTGGGTAAAGTGTATTTTGCGGTCGCTTAATCCAAAATTAAAATAAAAAAGCTATTAAAAGTTTATTTAACTACACGGGAAAATAAAATGAAAATTCAACTTCGCAAAACAGCTCTATCACTTGCTATAGCAGCATGTGTTGGTGTGAGTGGTGCTGCAATTGCAAACGAAACAACCTCTGCAATTAAAGGTCAAATAAAGGGTCCTAACGGTAACCCTGCTGCAGGAACTAAAATTACTATTTTACACGTTCCTTCAGGCTCAGTTAAAACAACTGAAACTAATGATGCTGGTTACTTTACAGCTAAAGGCCTACGTGTTGGTGGTCCATACAGAGTAGTTGTAGATTCTGACACTTATGCAGACCAAGAGTTCAATAACATTATTCTTAACATTGGTAACGATTACCCGGTAAATGCTTCTTTAGAGAATATCTCTAACATCGAGCAAATTGTAGTTACGGGTGCCCCTATCAGTGCTATGTCTGGTGGTACAGGTCCTGCGTCTACTTTTACGCTAACGGATCTTGAAAACCAACCAGCTATCAACCGTGATTTAAAAGACATCATCCGTATTGACCCACGTATCACAATTGATGATAGCCGTGGTTCAATCAACTGTGGTGGTGGTAACCCACGTTACAACAGCTTAACGCTTGACGGCGTTCGCATGAACGATAACTTCGGTTTAAGCTCAAACGGTTACCCTACTATCCGTGCCCCTTTCTCTTTCGACTCTATTGAACAAGTTTCAGCTGAGCTAGCCCCTTTTGACGTTCAATACGGTGGCTTTACATCGTGTAACATTAACGCTGTAACTAAATCTGGTGGCAACGACGTTCACGGTGGTGTTTTCTTCGATTACACAAACGATTCAATGAAAGGCGACGAAATTGAAGGTAATGAAGTTGATAACGGTAACTACACTGAAAAACGTTACGGTTTCAACGTAGGCCTTCCGCTTGTTGAAGATACATTATTCTTGTTCACTTCATACGAAAAACTTGAAGGTGTTCGCCAGTTTAATTACGACGGTCTTAGCAGTGGTAGTGTTACAGCTGATGACGTATCTCGCATTCAGAGTATTTCTCAATCAGTTTACGGCTACGATGCTGGCGGTATGCCATCAAGCATGCCTGTTGAAGATGAAAAAATCTTAGTAAAACTAGATTGGAACATCAACGAAGATCACCGTGCAAACTTAATCTATAACTACAACGACGGTAACACAATTTCTCAGTCTGATACTGGTTCTAGCCGCGTTTCTTTATCAAACCACTTCTATAATCAAAGTGCTGAGTTTACATCAATCATTGGTTCTGTATATTCTGATTGGTCAGACGATTTTTCTACTGAAATTCGTTTAGGTAAATCAGAGCTAGATGCAACGGTTCAGTCATTAGATGCTGCAAGCAGCTTTGGTGAAATGCAAATCCGCACTGATAATGGTGGTACGGTTTACATTGGTCCTGATGATTCTCGTCAATCAAACGACCTAGATTACGACACAACTACATTTAAAGTTGCTGGTACTTATTACTTAGATCAACACACAATTACTGCTGGTTACGAGTTTGAAGAGCTATCTGTTTTTAACTTGTTCGTACAGCAAACAGAAGGTGAGTGGCGCTTTGACTCAATTGACGACTTTGAAGCAGGTCAAGCAGCGCGTATCTACTACAACAATGCTGCAGGTACTAATAACCCGAATGATGCGGCTGCAAGCTTTAAATATGCTCAACACACATTTTATGTACAAGACGAATACGCGTTTACTGACTTAGATGCAACAATTCAGTTTGGTTTACGTTACGACAAGTACACAAGTGACGACGTACCTAACTTTAACCAAAACTTCACAAGCCGTTATGGTTTCAGCAACCAGTCTACATTCGACGGTATTGACTTACTGCAACCACGTGTTGGCTTCCAATGGTATGCAACTGACGAACTTGAAGTTCGTGCTGGCTTAGGCTTGTTCTCTGGTGGTAACCCGAACGTATGGCTATCTAATTCGTATTCTAACGACGGTATTACAAACATTAGTACGCAGTTCCGTGGTGTAGATTTATTTAACACAGCTAACGTAAACGGCGGTACTCCTGGTTTTGACGTACCTCAAGAAATGTTCGATATTGTTGCAAACACTGAAATTGGTGTAGGCGATGCAACTGTTAATGCTGTAGACCCTGATTTTGAAATTCCTTCAGAGTGGAAATATTCACTTGGTGCTACATACACAACTGAAGACGAATACGTAATCTCTGTAGATTACTTATACTCGAAGAAAAAAGACGCTGCATTAATGCGTGATATCGCACTTCAAGATAGCGGTGAAACTACGTTTGATGGTCGCCCAATTTACGAGTCTATCGAAGGCCGTGGTAACGAATATTTATTAACTAATGTTAGTGGCGATAGCGGCGATTCTTCAGTTATCTCTGCAGCAGTTAGCAAAATGTTTGATAACGGCGTTAACTTCAGTTTTGGTTATGCATACACAGATGCAGACGATGTAAACCCAATGACTAGCTCTGTAGCCGGTTCTAACTATGGTAACATCGCGCTTACTAATCCAGGTAACCCAGGTGTTGCGTCTTCAGATTATGAAATTCCGCATCGTTTTACTATGACGCTTGGTTACAAACATGAGTTTGTAGATGGCTTTGAAACACGCTTTAACCTTTACGGTGAAGCATACAAAGGCCTACCTTACAGCTTCACGTTTGACGGAAGTGACCGTAATGTATGGGGCGATAACAACTGGAATGGTAACCGTCAGTTATTATACGTTCCACTTGAAAACGATCCTAACGTTGTATACGACATGTCTGCAGCTGAAATCAATGAGTTCAACGACTTCATTGCATCTGAAGGGCTTAAACGTGGTGAAATCGCAGGTCGTAACCAACAAAATGCTGACTGGTTTGTTAAGTTCAACTTTAAAGTTACACAAGAATTACCAGGCTTTATGGAAGGTCATAAAGGTGAAGCATTCTTTGTAATCGACAACCTTACAAACATGCTAAATGATGACTGGGGCGTTCTTAAGAAAGGTCCTTTCGTAGGTGCAAGCATGATCTCAACATCTTTAGATGACCAAGGTCGTTACGTTTACTCAGGCTTTAACGGTAATAACGCTAATACTTCAGTACAAACTGGTGCTTCAGTATGGGAAATGCGTGTAGGTGTACGTTACACTTTCTAATCTAAATTGTCAGATTAGTTAAAATTATAAAAGCCCATCATTTGATGGGCTTTTTTATGCCTGCAATTTATTTTTTAGCTTATTAAGTACGCTTATTAATAAATCTTGTTCATGTGTGTTCAACGAAGCCAATAGTTCTTTTTCCCACCTTAACGCCTCGGGTACTATTTTTTTATACATCTCCTTTCCAGCTTCACTTAATGAAAGTATGGCTGCGCGCTTATCCTCTGAATTAATTTGAGTCATTAGCAACTTTTTTTCTACTAATATTTTTATTGCACGCGACACGGTCGATTTATCCATATCTGCCTGCGTACATAAATTTTTGGCATTACTTTGACCAAATTGCGCTAAATTCGCCAAAATTCGCCATTGAGGTATCGTTAAGTCAAATTTGCTCTGGTATACCTTAGCAAGGTCATTACTTACCAAACTTGCTACATTAATTAGTTGATATGCTAAAAAAGTGTCTAAATCCAGTTTCATTGTTATCCCGTTAAATAGGTTTACTCGCTGTTCATTTATATTTACATACACATTCATTGAGCAATTTGAAATTACTCTCACTTGAGAGTATCTTAACTTAAATAAATAAAACATAAAACTAGCCTTCTCTCACAGGAGTCAGTAATGGCAGAACAGTTAAAGTACATGACCGGTTTTGGTAATGAATTTGAAACCGAAGCGCTACCCGATGCCTTGCCTATAGGGCAATTTACTCCTCAAAAAGTTAAGTACGATCTTTACACTGAACAATTTAGCTCTACAGCATTTACCGCGCCTAGAGCAGCTAACCGCAGAACATGGCTGTATCGGTTACGCCCTTCGGTAGTGCAAGGTGATTACACCGCTGTTGATAACGGCTTGATTCGAACTGCGCCTATAACTGAAGCCGTAACACCTCCGACTATGCTTCGCTGGAACCCCGTTGAAATTCCTACAAAGCCAACTGATTTTCTAGATGGACTCATAACAATGGCTGCTAACGGCAGTGCTAATGGGCAATCTGGCATCGGTATTCATGTTTATGTTGCTAACAAGTCTATGGTCGATCGCTACTTTTACAACGCTGACGGTGAAATGCTATTTGTACCCCAACAAGGCGAGCTACTCCTGCATACAGAATGCGGTAAGCTCTGTGTAAAACCAGGTGAAGTTGCAGTCATACCCCGAGGGATGAAGTTTTCTGTTGATTTAATACAATCAACGGCCCGTGGTTATATCTGCGAAAACTATGGTCATGCTTTGGAGCTTGCAGAGCGAGGCCCTGTTGGTGCAAACGGCTATGCCAACGACCGTGACTTTCAATACCCAGTTGCAGCTTTTGAAGATAAAGAAGGTGATTTTGAACTGGTGTCAAAATTTAATGGCAACTTATTCAGCTGTGAGATTAAGCATTCCCCTTTCGATGTTGTTGCATGGACAGGTAATAGCGCGCCTTATAAATACGATTTATCGCGATTTAATGTAATGAACACAGTAAGCTTTGACCATCCGGATCCTTCTATATTTACCGTTTTAACCTCGCCATCAGCTACTGAAGGAATGGCTAATGTTGATTTTGTTATTTTTCCACCGCGTTGGATGGTTGCTGAAAACACTTTTCGTCCGCCCTACTATCATCGTAATATCATGAGTGAATTTATGGGGTTAATTGAAGGTGTATATGATGCAAAAGAGCATGGCTTTGTGCCAGGTGGCGCAAGTTTACATAATTGTATGTCTCCGCATGGACCTGAAGCGGATGTATTTGAAAAAGCATCTAATGCGGAACTGGTTCCACAAAAATACGAAAATACCTTAGCGTTTATGTTTGAATCCCGTTATGTCATTTCACCGACTAAATACGCATTAGAAGGTAAAGAGCGCCAAGCTAATTACACTGACTGCTGGCGCACAATTAAAAAACACTTTAACGGCAATCAAGGGTAATTAGATTATGAAGCTTTATACTTATTTTCGCTCATCTGCAGCGTATCGTGTGCGCATCGCATTAAACCTAAAAAATATTGTTCACCAGTTGGTGCCGGTAAACTTACTAAAATCAGAGCAACAAAGCACAGATTACTTACAGAAAAACCCCCAAGGACTTTTACCTTCTTTAGAAACAGAAAACGGCATATTAGGTCAATCTCTAGCAATTTTAGAGTACCTTGAAGAGCAATATCCTGAAACACCATTACTGCCTGGTAATGCATGGCAAAAAGCACATATTCGCAATTTAAGTTATGCAATTGCGTGTGATATTCACCCGATTGATAATTTACGTGTGCTTAAGTATTTAAGTAGTGAACTCAATGTTGATGATGAAGCAAAAAATAAATGGTACCGCCACTGGGTTGAAGTGGGTTTTGAAAAAATAGAACGCATGCTAGATAGCAAAAACACATTTTGCGCAGGCGACTCGCCAAGCTTAGCTGATGTATGTTTAGTACCGCAGGTATTTAATGCCATTCGTTTTAAAGTAGATATGGCTGCCTACCCTAAAATAGCAGCCATATATCAGCGTTGTAATGAGTTGGCAGCCTTTATTGATGCAGCCCCTGAAAATCAACCTGATGCAAACTAATAGAGTAAATTAACTTTTAAGTGCACTGTGTATTACAGTGACATGCTCAATTAAATCTAAGCCCAGTTCGGTTAAATAGCCACCATCTGGGCTATCTATAACCCCTTTATCGAACAAACGTTGTGCTGCGCTTAGTAAGGCGGGTTCAGCGTCTGAATGAAGTTTAATTCCTTGCATTTTGCTCTCGCGTGGAAATTTTGCTAGTAGTGTAAATTCGTCAATCATGGTTTGATCAAATTGCATATCAGTTCACCTTTTTATTGTTCTGTGTTTTACTTATGTTGTCTTACTTACCCTAGCATGTTTTTTTGCTAAGTGTAGTTATTTTAAACACCTTGAGGTTATTCATGCGTTATTATTTTACTTTTATTATTGCTGTTTTATGCTTGTGTTTTTCAGCTTTAAGCTACGCTAACACAATACAAACGCTTCCTATTGTTGATGCTACCCAGCTTATAAACACTAGCACTGAGTGCTGGTATGATAATAAACGTTACAGCGAAGGAGCTATACTGCAGGTTCACTCAGTTACGCTTATTTGTGCTGCAAAGTACCCCCAACATAACAACAGTCAATTGATTTGGCTAAAGCTTGATAAGCAAGGTAACCTTATTTACCCCAAGAAGCCTGCAACTATTACTGTAAATTAATCAAGATTAACAATCTGGAATCTGCCAGCCATCTCCAAACTATTAAGATGCGGTGGGATACGTTACAATACATGCAGTTTAAAAAAGCAGTGTGACTATGAATAATCAACCAAAAAACCCGCTACATGGGATAACTTTAGAGCAAATTCTTGTAGAACTAGAGCAACTTTTAGGCTTTAAAGCAATGGGTGAACAAGTAAACATAAAATGCTTTACTGATTCTCCGAGTATCAAATCAAGCTTAAAATTTTTACGTAAAACCCCATGGGCAAGAGATAAAGTAGAAGCACTTTATATTCATACCATGAGTAATAAACCGCTACGAAAACCCAGAAATAAACCAAAACTAACAGAGCCCACGCAACCTGATACATCAGATTTTGTATGGCCCTCTATTAAAAAATAAATGAGTGCTAAATGGCGTAATATTTACGCCATTTTTAGTCAGTTAGTTTTGTTCTTGGCATATTACATTCAATGAAGCAGGGTGAATACTCACTACCACTTTATCGGCAGATTTAACCTCACCATCAATTACATAATCTAGCGTTTGATCTGCGCTTATCTCTACACGTTTTGCGTTAGTATAATGCGAGTTAATAGCAAAATGTGTTTGCGTGATACTGCTAAACATTAGCTCAGCAATACTCAATACTGTGGTTTCATTGTCTTTGTTTGGCGTTAACCAGTTTACGTCTAATAATCCATCACGGTGGTCGGGTTGTCCCCCACCTTGGGCTAAAAGGGTTGTAAATGGGGCAGCATTAGCGACAATAAAGCTATTTGTATTAATAGCTTCAGGCTCATTATCATCGAGTTTAACCATCAGCTTTTGCGCTTTATTCTCGCCAAAGGAATGTAAAAAACCATTTAAATAAGCAAGCTGGCCAGCTTTATTTTTCGACTCTCTATCTGCTTTTTCAATCATTGCATGCTCAAAGCCAATGCCAATTAGCAATAACATCAAATCGTTATTACAATATGCGGTATCGATCAGGTTTGTCTGACCATCAATTATTAAATCGCACGCTTGCTCAACAGGAATAAATTTAGATTTTATTCCCATCAGCACATGGGCCAACGCATTAGCTGTCCCCAACGGTATAATTCCTAATCGACAAGACGTACCCACTAAAACACTCGCAACCTCTGTGACAGTGCCATCTCCACCGCAGGCAATTATAATATCAGGCTCGTGCTCTATAGCTTGTTTAGCCAATGTAATGCCGTTTTGTTCTGGTGTAGTTTTTAAAATGGTTAAATCATAATAAGCAGATAAACGTGTAACGATTAAATGCTCTTTTTCAGACCATAACTTAGTACCTGATACAGGATTAGCAATTAAATATGCTTTATTTTTTATCAGTAGCTCACCTCTTCGGTGGCGCTTAACTAAATGGCGTAATTGGCGTTTATTAAGATTGGCTGTTTCACGTGTTTCTTTAATTTGAGCAAGAATGTCATGTACATCAGCTTCTTTATTTTGACTCAATAAATACGCTGCCATAACAAACACCGAACGTCCGCGACCTAATGCACAATGCACCACAACACGACGGTCTTTCTTTATATGATGATGGATCCAGTTAATTGCCTGGTTTAATTGCGAGTGAGTAGGCACACTATGATCAAGAACAGGAATGTTTAAATAACTAATATTTTCTTGGGTAGATGTCCACTCAAGTCCATCAAATTCACAAGTCACATCTAAAATAGCGGTAATGCCATTTTCTTTTAATGTATCTATATCAGAGGGAAACAAACGACATGCTAAAAATAAGTTATCGTTTATTTGTTGAATTGGGGGTACCTTATCGTGTTTGCGTGACCATGCATTATAAATTTGTGCACCTAACAAAAAAGGAACAAATGCCCAACGAATGTAAAAAGGGATAACGCCATTTTCGCGTTTTCTAAATACTTTTCCTGCGTTAAAAAAATAAGCACCGCTGACCAATATCAGCGACAGCGCCGTCCAAAAAAATGCAACCGCGAAGTAAACAGAATTAACCTTCAATCCCAGTACTATAAATACTAATGCTGTTACAAGATAACTGACTGCAGCCCACATGAGCTCTCCTTTAAGTTGGCAGCGCCATATTAGCGCCTTTAATATAGTCCTAACTTGCAAATAATACGCCAAAAAAGCAATTTATCTTGTTTGTTGTCGTTTCGCCACCGGCGTCGATGTCACATCAACTGGCTATAACCCATTGTTAATCATTGCTTTTTAATATGAAAAAGGAATAACTTCACGCTAAAACATCGTACTCAGTTTTTATTGATTACGCTTAAATAAAAGCAGCTTAATTTATATAACTCTTTCATATTTACAACAATATCAGTCAAATATTCATAATTATTTAATGCTTCAACTTATTATTTATCAAATGGCATAAGTAATGTTTTCATTGCTGGGCGCAGTGCAATCAATACAGTTTCCTCGGTCAATTCAGGAAATAACATTTTTCGTAATAGCAGTCCGGCCATCACTGAGAAAATCACATTAATGCGGCTTTCGAGTTCTTGCCCTGAATGTGATTTTATTAAACTACTTTCACTGACTAATAAATCACGCATTCTGTTACGTGCTTGCGTATCAGCCTCGCGTAGTAATAAAGCGACTTTTTTGTTTCTACTGGCCTCTGCCATCATGTCTAAGTCAACTACGCAGGCCCCCGTGTCCATATGACGCTGCACACCATGGTGTAAGCCATCAAGTAACACTGTTAAAATATCGCCAGGTTGATCTTCAAACTCTTGAAATATGGAAAACATTTCTTCCATATCTTGTTCAATAATACTTTCAATTATGGCTTCTTTACTTTCAAAGTAATTATAAATATGGCCGGCACTCATCCCTGCTGTTTTAGCTATTTCTGCCATACCTGCGCCATGGTAACCTTTGCGACGAAAACAATCAGCAGCGGCGGTTAATACCTGCTCGCGACGCGCTTGTGCTTGCACCGGATCTAGGTGTTTTTTATTTTTAGGTTTCATTTGAAACTCCAGTATCGAGTCTCTCAACTCGAAATATTTAGCGTTTACTGCTTTGATCACAAAAAATAAACGCTAAACGGGCATTACTTTAATCACGCATAAAACCTTTTATTGTTAACAGGCTTTATGCGTACTAATTTACTTAACGGTTGAAGTAGTGGTCTGCCAGCCACCGCCAACCGCTTTGTATAAATTGATTTGACTTGCAAGCACAGCTTGTTGGCCCGTGATCAATTGCTGCCTTGCGCTATACCAAGTTCGCTGAGCGTCAAGCACTTGTAAAAAGCTATCAACCCCTTTATCGTATCGCGCCTGTGACAAGTCATAGGTTATTTTTCGGCTTTGTAGTAGCTGTTCAAGTGCGCTTAATTGGGCATTGTAACCCTCTCTATCAGCAAGCACGTCAGCAACTTCACGAAACGCTTGCTGAATTTTTTGCTGATACGTTGCTACAGCAACTTGTTGCTCTGCATTAGCGACATCTAAATTAGCTTGGTTACGTCCCATATTAAAAATAGGCAAATTTACCGACGGCATAAAGCTCCACGTACCTGATCCTGCATCAAATAAATTACTTAAATCACGTGATGCTGTTCCTGCATTGGCTGTTAAACTAATACTTGGGTAAAACGCTGCCCGCGCAATCCCTATATTGGCATTTGCGGCAAATAATTGATGCTCGGCCGCTTTTATATCAGGACGCTGTGTTAGTAAATCAGACGGAAGGCCGACAGGAACAGCCGGTAAATCAAGTAATGAGTTCAACTCTTTAGTCGGTAGTAAGTCCTGCCCCACCGGATTACCTACTAATAAATCAAGCGCGTTTTTATCGCGTTTCACTAAACGTTGGTATTTAGCAATATCAACTTTCGCTGTGGCTACCGTACTTTTAAGCTGTTCCAGCGTAATTTTAGAAGCGGCACCTAAATCAACACTTTTTTGGGTTAATGATAAGGATGCTTGCTGCGATGATAACGTCTCTTGTGCCAACGCTAACAACTGTTGATCGGTCGCGTAATTTAACCAGGCATTAGCAAGCTCTGCAATTAACGACACTTGCATGGTGTATTGGCTCAGTTGAGTTGAATAAAGCATTTGTAATGCTTGCTCTGACTGATTGCGTACTTTACCCCATAAATCTAACTCGTAAGCCGTCATGCCTACCGTTGCACTGTATTGAGAACTTATTTGTGGTTGACCACTTGCTGATAAATCGCTGGGTAAACGCTGACGACTTCCTGATGCATTAAAATCCAGTGATGGATATAACGCAGAATCTTCGATCTGATATAAACCACGCACTCGTTGCACATTAAGTGCTGCTATTTGCAGGTCTTTATTATGTTCAAGACTTTGTGATATCAGTGTTTTAAGTTTTTCATCATTAAAAAACTGCTGCCATTTTAACGAGGACACCTGCTCATCCCCTGTCTCTGATGCATACGCATCAGGGACAGGTAAATTTAGCGCTTCTTGTTGAGGAGCTAACTGACATCCAGATAAAATAGCTAAAGTTAAAGCACTAAAACTGATTGCTCTTACACTCATTATGCTTCCTCCTGCGAGCTGGTTTTAGCTTTACCTGAAAACAGTCTGCGTACTAAAACAAAAAACAATGGCACAAAAATTACCACCAGTGATGAAGCAGCAAGTGTACCACCAATAATAGAGATACCCAGCGCATTTTGTGCACCCGACCCTGCGCTCGACGCAATAGCCAAAGGTACAACACCACAAATAAAGGCCAGCGAGGTCATTAATACTGGGCGTAAACGCAGTTTAACAGCAGCTATTGCAGCATCCACTAAGCTCAGGCCTTCTTCCATTTTATGAATAGCAAATTCAACTATTAATATCGCGTTTTTAGAAGCTAAACCTATGGTGGTTAATAAACCAACTTGTAGGTAAATATCATTTGATAAATTACCTAAAAAAGCAGCCATAACAGCACCCAATATACCCAGTGGCACAATAATCATTACCGCAAATGGTACCGACCAGCTTTCGTATAACGCAGCTAAACATAAAAATACAAATAGCAGCGATAATCCATATAACAACGGCGCTTGACCGCCACTTGATCGCTCTTGAAACGAAATACCAGTCCACTCAGAGGCAATACCGTTAGGTAGTTGCTTGACTAAACGTTCCATTTCATCCATTGCTTGCCCTGTACTGTAACCTGGCGCAGCTGTTCCTTGAATTTCCATAGCAGAAAAACCATTATAACGCTCAAGACGTGGCGAACCATAGGTCCAATGCGAACTGGCAAATGCTGAAAATGGCACCATATCACCGCTATCATTACGTACATACCACTTGTTTAAATCCTCTGGCACCATTCGCGATTCAGCATCGCCTTGTAGGTATACTTTTTTTACACGGCCGCGGTCAATAAAGTCATTTACATAACTACTACCCCAGGCTGTTGCAAGCGTGCTGTTAATATTAGCTTGCGAAACGCCCAGTGCCTGAGCTTTTGCAAGGTCTACATCAAGCTGGAGCTCTGGCATATCTTCTTGGCCATTAGGTCGTACGCCCGCGAGAATTGGGCTTTGGCTTGCTAAGCCTAATAACTGGTTACGCGCGGCCAGTAGAGCCTCGTGGCCAAGTCCAACACGGTCTTGTAAAAACATATTAAAGCCATTGGCTGTACCTAGTTCCACAATCGCTGGCGGCGGAAATGCAAATACAAACGCTTCTTTAATGGTAGAAAAATAGCCCATTGCTTTACCTGCAACTGCTTGCACAGATAAACCTTCGCCTTGACGCTCATCCCAGTGCTTAAAGTTAACAAAGGCAATTGCTGAGTTTTGGCCAGAACCTGCAAAACTAAATCCAGTCACCGTGAAAATACCATTTACAGCATCCGATTGATCGTTCAAAAAGTGTTTTTCTACTTTTTTAACTACTTCAAGCGTTTCTTCAGTCGTTGAGCCTGCTGGTAATGACACCTGATTAAACAAAATACCTTGGTCTTCATCTGGTAAAAAAGCAGTTGGTAAGCTTGAAAACACATATACCATACCACCCACAAGCACACCATAAATAAGTAAGTAGCGCTTTGATTGGCTGATCATACGCCCAACAATACCTTGTGCACCGCGGTTTGTTTTATCAAAACCACGGTTAAAGCCAGAGAAAAAACGACCGAATAACGAGCTGTTATCGTGAACATGGCTTGGTTTTAAAAGCGTAGCACACAACGCAGGCGTTAAAATAAGTGCCACTAATACCGACAAGCCCATTGCCGACACAATAGTAATAGAGAACTGACGGTAAATAACACCGGTAGAGCCACTAAAAAACGCCATCGGAATAAATACTGCCGACAGCACCATAGCAATACCTACCAATGCGCCTTTAATTTCGTCCATTGATTTACGTGTTGCATCTAATGCCGAGAGTTTTTCTTCAGTCATTAAACGCTCTACGTTTTCTACTACAACAATCGCATCATCAACCAACAGGCCAATGGCAAGTACCATAGCAAACATGGTTAATGTATTTATTGAATAGCCAAACGTGTACAAAATACCAAAAGTACCGAGTAACACCACCGGCACAGCAATCGTTGGAATAAGCGTAGCGCGGAAGTTTTGTAAAAACAGATACATAACAACAAAAACGAGTACCACTGCTTCTATTAAGGTATGAACCACTTTTTCAATCGATAGTGATACAAAAGGGGTGGTATCGTAGGGTACAACAACGTCTAATCCCTCAGGGAAAAACGCTTTAAGCTCTGCAATCGCAGCTTTTACACCTTCAGCTGTATCAAGGGCATTTGCCCCACTGGCAAGCTTAATACCTAGGCCTGATGCAGGTTTTCCATCGTAACGAGCTACAACACGGTAGCTCTCGCCACCTAGCTCCACACGCGCTACATCTTTAAGGCGAACAAACGAGCCATCAGCGTTTGCTTTTACTATAATTTGTTCAAACTCTGCTGCGGTTTGCAAACGGCTTTGTGCTGTTACCGTTGCATTGAGCTGCTGGCCTTCAACCGCTGGCATGCCCCCTAATTGACCAGCAGATACCTGCGCATTTTGCGCACTAATTGAGGTGCTAATATCAGCAGGGGTTAATTTGTAGTTTTGCAACTTAGCTGGGTCTAACCAAATACGCATAGCATATTGAGAGCCAAATAGCTGAACTTCACCCACCCCTTCAACACGCGAGATAATATCTTGCACATTAGATGAAACATAATCACCAATGTCGATATTGGTCATGCTGCCATCTTTTGATACAAAACCTAATACCATTAAAAAGTTACGTGCAGACTTAGCCACCGATACACCTTGCCTTTGCACTTCTTCTGGTAAAAGCGGTGTAGCTGTGGCTAACTTGTTTTGCACTTGTACCTGTGCAATGTCTGGGTCTGTATCGGCGCTAAATGAAAGCGTAAGCGTAGCCGAACCACTCGACTCAGACGTAGATGACATATACAACAAGCCATCTAGTCCTTTCATTTTTTGCTCTATAACCTGGGTAACCGTATCCTCTAGGGTACGAGCTGATGCCCCTGGGTAAGTAGCGGTAATGCTAATTGCTGGCGGTGCAATTGACGGGTATTGTGCTATTGGTAAACTTTGAATAGCCAACACACCTGCAAGCATAACCACGATAGCAAGCACCCACGCAAAGATGGGTCTGTCGATAAAAAATCGTGACATTAAAACTCTCCGTTATTGCGCTTTGTCGGCTGTTGCAGACGGTGAAACTTCTGAAGGGCTAACTGGCGCACCTGGGCGAATTTTTTGTAAGCCTTCAACAATTACTTTATCGCCATCAGCTAATCCAGCGGTAACTAACCAGTTAGAGCCAATCGTTCTATCTACTTTTAACACGCGGCTTTCTACGGTGTTTTCTTTACTTACAACCATCGCTGTTGGCTCACCTTTGGTGTTTCGGCTTACTCCACGCTGCGGCACTAAAATAGCGTCTTGTTTTACACCCTCAACCACTGAGGCACGTGCATACATACCCGGTAGTAATAACTTATCTGGATTTGGGAATTTAGCGCGTAAAGTTACCGACCCAGTGCTTGGGTCTACAGTTACTTCTGAAAATTGTAACGTGCCTTTAATTGGGTAAATAGAGCCATCTTCCATTTGCAGCTCAACGTCGGCTTGTGCTTTTGAGTCAACACTTAGTGAACCAGAAGAAATGGCTTTTTTAAGTTGAGTTAGCTCGTTGCTTGATTGCGTTAAGTCAACATAGATAGGGTCAAGCTGGGCTACTGTTGCCAGTGCCGTTGTTTGATTAGCACTTACAAGCGCACCAACAGTAACGTTCGATTTACTAATTTGACCACTAATCGGAGAAGATACATGGCAGTAATCAAGATTAATTTGCGCGCTTTGTAACTGTGCTTTTGCTGTTAATAGCTCGGCTTGTGCTTGCTTGTATGCTGCATCGGCTTCATCAAAGTCTTGCTGGCTTACCGCTTTAATTTCTAGTAATTCTTTATAACGCGACGCTTTAGATTTACTGCTTGCAATACTAGCCTCTGCGCGCGCAACGGCCGCTTTGCTGGCTGCGAGTTCTGCCTCAAAAATGTCAGGATTAATGTGATAAAGCGCTTGGCCTTGCTCAACCTGTGTGCCTTCTTCAAATAAGCGAGATTGAACAATACCACTTACTTGAGGACGAATTTCAGCAATTTGAAACGCACTAACACGCCCTGGTAATTCTTTTTTAAGTGTAATAGCTTGGCTTGTTAAGGTGACCACACCAACAGGTGTCGCTGCAGGAGCAGAAGCCTTAGGCTGTTCAGCAACCTGATCACAACCACTTAAAGCAACAGAACCAACGAGGGCCGAAAATACAAAAAAAGCGATGCGGGAACGCTGCATGTAAAATACCTTTTAGTTTAGAATGAACGATCATTCTAAACTAAAGTAAAGCAATTTAAAATAGCTACTGAGCAACATTTACACATTTTTACAATTGAATAGATAAGTAACACAAATAACAGCTGAGTTATTTAAGCAACACCCATAAAAAAAGCAGCCAATGAACTTTCATTGGCTGCTCTTAAGCTATGTTGGCTGTCATTATTCGTTGTCAGTATTAACTCTAGAGACTAGTAATTGCTCAATACGAATTCCTTCCACGTCCACAACTTCAAATTTAAAACCTGCAAATAAAACAAACTCTGCGCGTTTAGGAATATGTTTCATGGTATAGATTAAATATCCGGCCACGGTTTCATAATGATTTTGATCAGGAAATTCATCAATTTCAAGTACCTTCGCCAGCTCAACAATCGGGGTTAAGCCATCTACTAACCAAGAACTCGCGTCGCGCTCAATAATTAACTCTTCACTTTGATGAGTAATTAAATCGCCCATAAAACCTTTCATTAAATCTTTAACCGTAACAATCCCAACCACCAAAGCATACTCATTAACTACCACCGCAAAAGGATGCACAGCGGTTTTAAACGCATTTAACGCTTCAGATAAACTCAATGTTTCGGGCAAGTAAAAAATATCTTTATCAAGCATGTCATCGTTAATATTTGCCGCCTCACCTTTGAGTACTTGGCGTAAAATATCTTTAGACTCAACAGAGCCAATTAACTTATCAAGATTGCCTTTGCACACTAAAAAGTGATTGTGCGGGTGATCTATAATTTTATTTGCTATATCGTCGCTAGATTCATCAATATCAAAATAAACAATTTGCTCACGCGGTGACATAACGCTTGATAAGAAACGCGCTTCTAAATCAAATACATTTCCTATTAAATCATACTCTTGTTGCTGTAAACTGCCATATTCAGCACCAGCATCCATCATCGCAACAATATCTTCAGTGGTCACAATATCTTCACGTTCGCTGGGCACTTTAAACACCCGTAAAACAATATTGGTTAAGCCATTAAAAAATAATACCAGTGGCGTGAGCGCAAAAGTAACCCAGCGCATAATTGTCACCACCCTCACCGCAACGGCCTCAGGTAAAATCATCGCTAAACGCTTTGGGAGTAAATCGGCAAATAAAATAAATAACGAGGTAATAATTAAAAACGATAATACAAAGCTAATTTGCCCAAGTAATGGACCTTGATAAAACAGCTGTAGTATTTCTTGCATGTAAGGAGACAATGCTTGCTCGCCAACAATCCCGCCTAATATGGCAATCGCATTGAGCGTAATTTGGATCATGGCGAAAAAAGCCCCAGGCTGCTCTTGCAGCTTTAATACTGCTAGCGCTTGCACATTTCCTTCGTCAGCCATAACTCTTAATTTTATTTTGCGTGAAGCGGCAATCGAAATTTCTGACATCGCAAATAACGCACTCATCAAGATTAATAAAGCAATCCCGATTAAATCACCCATTTATAACTCCAAAATAATCGCTTTTATTAGCAAAAGCAGCTGGATTATAGCCGCTTTTATAAACAGGGCAATTGATATTTAAATAATATTATTTTATTAAATTAATCAATAACTTAATATTTATAGTTTAGACTCATATGAAGAAAAAGCCGCGCTAAGTTGTTGCTTTACGTTATCGGGGAGATTTTTATTACAGGCAAAATATAAAGGGGCTTGATGGGCATTGATGGGCATGAGTGATTCGAGTTGTAATTTGTTTAATAAATGAGATTGTTCATGGTTTATTCGCTGCGCTGGTATAACAACTAAATCAATACTCGAACTTCGGGTTTGGATTATCTTAAAAATATTATCAAAACTACTAAACAGCATTAAATTTTCGTTTTCTTTAAAGCCTTTTGAAAGTAAGTAATGATGGCTGTAGTTATCTTTTAAAACCGCAATACGGTATTGCTTAGCCTGCTCTAAATTAGTTAAGGAAATACCTTTGCTTTTAAGGGAGTAAAAATTAGTGTCAAATTGGGCAAGCTTAGCAAACCAAATAAAATTATTTTCCCGTTCAGGCGAACGAGAAATGGAAAATATACAGGTTTGGGGATCTCTCAGTGCAATATTGTAAGCCATACTCCAATCGCTTACAGAGATTGAATAATCAATGCCTGCGCTATCAAGCGCCAATCGGACTTTATCGGCAGCATCACCTACTAAATTGTTATTCGCGTCCAGATACTGCGCAGGCGCAAAGTTCTCTGTTACAACAGTAAGTTTAGCCGCACAATGATGGCTTACAATGAGCAATAATACGAAATACCACTTAGTCACAATAACCCACTATATAAAATTTAAGATGTTACTTTTTTGGTAAAAGCAAATTTAATATAGCAGATTAATTACAAATAGCCAATTTTGGGCCTGTGGGATTAACGATTCATTGCTGCAATTAAGAATGCTGAAATTTTAGCGCCTTCTCTAAGCGTCGTCTCTGAGCTTGATTGACCCACTAATGAGCTGTCGGTAAACGGCGCGATTTCCATCATATCTGCACCGGTTATTGGAAACTCATCGGCAATGGCTGACAAAATATCAAGCGCATGCTGTGGTGTTAATCCATTTTCTTCAGGTGTACCTGTTGCTGAGGCAAATTGAGCATCGAGTGCGTCAATATCAAAGCTTACATACACTTCATCAACCTTGTCAGCCTTTAGTTGCGCGATTGTATCGGCAGCAACAGCGGCTGCGCCACGCTCAATAATTTCAGCAGCCCAGTGCTGTTTAACGCCAAAGGTACTTTCCCAATGTGATTTAGGCTTACCACTTGAGCGAATACCAAATTGAATTAAATGATGTGGCGCGGGTAAAAATTCTAAAATATGGGTACACCAAGAGCCAAAACATAAATCGATGCCTAAACGCTCAACCAATAAATCGGTGTGGGCGTCAAAATGAATAATAGCCGTACGCTTACCTTGGCTACGCTTTGCTTTTAAGTACGCTTTTGTCAGCGGGTAACTAATAGAATGATCGCCACCAATGCCAAAAATGCCTTTATCTTGGAATGTTGCATAAAAGCTGTCACATACATCTTCAGTAATAGACAATGGGCTTACATAATGATCGTTATTGTCATTGCCATAAAGCGCTTTTTGGCAATTGGTAATTGTTGCCTCGTTTAAGTATTTATCGTGTAATAAATGCGGTATTACACGTACATCACCTAAATCAAACGAACGACACTGTGTTTGTTGATCAATCAATGCTGAGCGTAAAAATAAAGGCCCCCAGTTAGCGCCACGTAAAATCCCACCACCGCAATCAGAGCTAATGCCTAGCATTACTGCTTTATGTGGTGAATTAGGTAGCTCGTTAAGTGAGTCACGCCATAAAGCATCGACATTTTCAGTTTGACCATATAATTTATTTCTGAGTGCTGCTTTGCGTTCTTTTGCCGTATTAACCGTAAATACACCGTCGCCAGGTGCACATAAACAGTGTTCAACTTTATTTTTAAATGCTTGAAATTGTGTGCTCATTGTAAACCCTTTTTCAATCTGAATATCTTGTCTATTATTGAGTAGTTATGCAAAACGACGAACGCTGAAAAAATTAAAAATTAATTGTCTGTGGTTATAAAAATCACTGAACGTTGTGTTTTGCAAGGTTAGGTCAGTGGCAAAACAATACAAAACCTACTAACTAACCTTATGAATATAAACAATTTAAAATTTAGCTAACAACTCTTTTGGCTAGCTACTGGTTTGCTCTGAGGTATGAATATAGTGTCTGAGCAAACAAGTCAACTGGCTCATTTTGTTAGTAATTTTAGCCATTGATTGAATATTCAGAGTTGATGAATAAATCAATACGGACATCCGTCCTGTACTTCATTTAGGTTTCTCGTAATCATGTTAAATTGACAACAACTCTTATTAAAAAGGCTTAGTTATGGAAAAGGTATTTCACTTAGGACTGTGTATTGATGATTTAAAAGGTGCAAAACTGGCTATTGTTCCAGGGGATCCAGATCGTGCAGCACGCATTTCACAGTTCTTAGATAATCCAACCTGCCTTACTCAAACGCGTGAGTTTCACATTTATTTAGGCCAATTAAACGGCCACTCAGTGGTTGTATGTTCAACCGGTATCGGCGGCCCTTCAACGTCAATTGCGGTTGAAGAACTGGCTCAACTTGGCGTACGTAGCTTTCTTCGCATTGGCACAACAGGCGCGATTCAGCCGCACATTAACGAAGGCGATATTTTAATTAGCCAAGCCTCAGTTCGTTTGGATGGCGCGAGTCAGCATTTTGCACCGCTGTGCTACCCTGCTGTTTCTGATTTTTTTGCCACTCAAGCGATGGTAAAAGCCTGTGAAAACCTAAACATCGATTTTCATATCGGTATCACCGCTTCAAGCGATACCTTCTACCCAGGACAAGAGCGTTACGATACGCATTCTGGTTATGTTCCTAAGTCATTACAGGGTAGCTGTGAAGAATGGCAAAAACTAGGCGTGATGAACTACGAAATGGAATCGGCTACTTTATTTACTATGTGTGCCGCTCTTGGCCTACAAGCAGCCTGTGTTGCAGGTGTATTAGTAAATAGAACACGTCAAGAAATTCCTAACGTAGACCACGGCGAGATTGAGAAAAAATCGGTTGCCGTGGTACTTGAAGCCGCTAAAGTGTTACTTGGCTAATGTTGCGCTAATAACCTCAAGTGTTGGCAAGCCAGTAAAGCTTGCTAACACGGCTTTTGCCACCCCTGATTGGTTTTCATGACCAGCCGTTTCTAATAACGTAACTGATTTAACTGTTTGCTTATCAAAGCTCAGTCCTGCTAAAAACAACTGACTCACAGCACTTTGTAATGGCGATAAACTCGGGCTGTACGCTGCATTTTCTGCATAGCTGCCATAAAAATCACCGTTTTCAAACGTACTTATTTTTACTGCACTGTAATTTTGGCTGTATGGCACATAAGCCGCTAAAGCATAGCTCATCAGCTTTTCATCAAGTTGTTTGTTTTCAAAACAATTAGTTTGCTCTGCTGGGTTAAATAAGCTGTGCTCATTGCCTAAATCGGTTGGTCCAAATGAATGAGGTAATAACTCTGCCAATTTAAAGTTTTGTGCTGGCAGTAAAATATCAAGCTCTTTTGCATCAGCGAGTTCATTCATAAATTGACGACAGTACCCACATGGGACATCACTAATCGCTATTTTAAGAATTTTTTTACCGCCATTTAACCAGGCATTATTAATTGCAGATTGCTCACCGTGCACCACTAAACTAAGTGCTTGATGGTCAAACTCAGCGTTAGCGCCAAAGTAAAAAGTGGTGTTTCCTTGTGAATCAAGCCCTTTTACAATTGCGCCGACATGAAATTTGGAAATAGGTGCAACCGAAAACTCTGAAGCCATAGGCACTAAGCCTTGCAATAAAGTATCTTCGCTAACATTGAGCTCGGTGCAAAGCGCTTTAATATCGCTTGAATATAAAATACCGCGTTGAGTTTTTAATTGACTGCGTAGAGCTTGCGTTTGCGCTACGTTTAATGAGATGTGTGAATTGCTAAGTGCTGTATTATGTTGCACTTTAAAAGTTGCTGAAGCCATAATAGTTTTTATTTGTTCAATGGCCAAGTAGTGTAAAAGGTTGGCAAACGAAATACCAGCCTATTCAGCGTAAAAAAAGGGAACACGTCGCGTGCTCCCTTTAAAACTAATCTAATTTTGGATTAACCTGTATTTCGCATACCCGCTGCAATCCCCGTCATGGTGATCATTAGGGCATTATCTATATCGCTTTCATTACCTTTATCATCGCCACGAGAGCGACGTAATAGCTCAACTTGTAACACGTTAAGGGGATCAGTGTATGGATTTCTAAGCCCAATAGACTCTTTGATCCAAGGTTGATCGGCTAATAGACTTTTTTGTGGGCTCAATGATTGCACTAAGGTTATCGCCTCTGCTAATTCCTCACGTAAGGCAACACCTAAAGGTTTATACATGTCTTCCACCAGCGCATTATCGTAATGCTCACTCAACCAGCTATCCGCTTTACTAAATACCATTTCTAGCATTTCTAAACGAGCTCTAAAGAACGGCCATTGCAAACTCATTTCACTTAAGGTTTCAATCCCATATTTTTCAAGCGCGGCTTTAAGTCCACTTAGTGCGCCTAACCATGCAGGTAACATTAAACGATTTTGACTCCACGCAAATATCCACGGAATAGCGCGTAAGCTCTCTACCCCACCATTCGGATTACGTTTAGCTGGCCTTGAACCTAATGGCAATTTAGATAGCTCCAATTCTGGTGTTGCCATTCTGAAGTAAGGTACAAAGTTTTCATCGTGGCGTACCACATTGCGGTAGTGCTCACACGATACATCACTAATTAATGCCATGACTTCGCGCCATTCATCTTTAGGCTCTGGCGGTGGTAATAAGTTACTTTGCAGCACCGCACCCGCGTATATGTTTAAGCTTTGCAATGCCACATTGGGTAAGCCAAATTTAAAGCGGATCATTTCGCCTTGCTCTGTCACCCTCAGGCCCCCTTTGAGTGAACCCGGTGGCTGCGAATGCAAGGCTTGCGCTGCAGGTGCACCGCCTCGACCAACCGTTCCACCACGACCATGAAATAAAACCAGCTCAATACCGCGTTCATCCGCCAGTTGCACTAATTTGTCCATTGCCTCATATTGTGCCCAGCCAGCAGCCATCATACCGGCATCTTTGGCTGAGTCTGAATAACCAATCATCACATTTTGAGTATTTTTAATATGACCTCGGTACCACTCATTATTAAGCAATGTAGTAATAACATTATGACCATCATTTAAATCATCTAAGGTCTCAAATAATGGCGCCACAGGGAGCTCAAAACCGCAGCCTGACTCTTTAAGTAATAGCTGCACTGCTAAAATATCAGAAGCGGTTCGGGCCATAGAAATAATATATAAACCAAAGGTTTTTGCATCTTGTTGCGCAATAACATCAAAGGTGTCGAGTACCTCTTGTACATCAGGGCTAGGTTGCCAATGCTTAGGAATAAGCGGGCGACGAGAGTTAAGCTCAGCAAGTAAAAAAGCCTGTTTATCTTGCTCTTGCCATTGATTGTAGTCACCAATACCTAAGTAACGAGTTAGTTCAGAAAATACATCACTGTGTCTTGACGAATCTTGGCGCACATCCAGTTTTGCCAAACGCAGTCCAAAGCTATTTACTCGGTGGATCATATCAAGTAATAAACCATCGGCCACCACTTGCATGTTGCATTTTAATAATGAACGATAACATGCCTCAATAGGGTGTTTAATTTGGTTGATATCGGTGATTAAATCTTGTGATTCTGTACGCTTGTTTTTAATTTTAGCGCTTAAGTACATCACTGTTTCAGCCACTTGGTTTTTAAGCTCTTTGAGCACGGCTCGATAAGGTTCAAACTCTTGCCCTGCCAGTTTAATGAGCTCATCACTGGCATCAGACATTGAAAGTTCAGCACACAAAGTTTCTAAATCACGCTGGTATAAATCCAGCGCCATCCAACGGCCATGGTCGAGCACTTGCTTGGTTACTTCGGCGGTTACAAACGGGTTACCATCCCGATCTCCCCCCATCCATGAAGTAAATTCTATCGGGCTGTAATCTGCAGGCAATTCTAAGCTTAAATGCTGTTTTACATGCTGGCTAAACTCACGTAAAAAACGAGGCACTGCTTCCCACAAACTGTTTTCAATAACTGCATAGCCCCATTTAGCTTCATCGACAGGGCTTGGGCGTGAACGACGAATATCGTCAGTATGCCATGCTTGGCTAATTAACTGCGCAATACGGTTTAATATTGCTTCGCGTTCTTGCGCAAGGTTGTCGGTACGCTCAAGCGACGCTAAACAATCGCTAAGCTCAACGTGTTTATTAATAATAGTACGGCGAGTCACCTCGGTTGGGTGTGCTGTAAGTACTAAGTTTATGTGGAGTTTTGAGAGGGTATCGGCTAAATGGTTATGATTAAGCTGACCTTGTTCGGCTTTTGCTGCTAACGTTTTTAATGTTTGAGTGAGAGGATTTAGTTGGCAAAAACCAACATCATTAAAACGTGATACGGTATGAAACTGCTCTGCAACATTCGCTAAGTTTAAAAAATGATTAAATGAACGGGCAACCGGTAAAAGCTCTTCATCACTAAGCGCATGCAGTACATCTATAAGCGCTTTACGATCGGCTTCATTGCCACTGCGAGATGATTTTGATAAAGCCCTAATTTCTTCTACTTTATCTAAAATATCTTGTCCTTGAGCATCTTTAATAGTTTGTCCTAATAATTGCCCAAGTAAATTTACATTACCTCGCAAGGCGGCATATTGTTCACTCATTTTTAGCTCTCCTTTGTTTCTTTGAAACCTATTAATATCATTATGTTTACTTATTTAATAGATCCATTTGCACTGACAGGTCGTAAAAAAGCATATGTAAAATAAACACAAAGCGATGACATGATCATTTTTTATGATGGTAATTGCCCCCTTTGCAATGCAGAGATGCAGCATTTAAAACGTGCCGATGTTGATCATAAAGTTACACTAGAAGATTTAAATGCTGATGACTTTAATACGCGTTTTCCTGCAATCGATAAGCAACACGCCATGAATATACTGCATGCCCAAACTGATAATGGGCAGATAATTTTCGGCTTAGACGTGACTTATCAAGCTTGGCGTACTGTTGGCAAATACCCTTGGCTTAAAATTATTCGTTTGCCCGTAATTCGCTTTTTTGCCGATCATGCTTACACTTTTTTTGCAAAATACCGCCATCATATAAGCCGTTTTTTAATGCCCAATGCGCAGTGTAGTAATGGTCAATGCAATATCAAATCTAAAGGTGAAAAATGAAAACAGTGATTTTATTTGGCGCCAGTAGCGCAATTGCACAATCCTACGTAAGTCATTTAAATCAGCAAGCAACACAATTTAATATAATTTGTGTCAGCTCATCGAATATTGAGCATAATGATGACAAGGTAACCTATTTCCACAGCGACTACTCGGCGCAAAGCCTAAATGAGCTAACCCAGTCGTTAAAGTCACAACAAATTGAGCTTGCTCAGGTAATAATATTTAATGGTCAATTACACAACGACCAGCACATGCCGGAAAAAAAGCTCGAAGAAATTAACAGTGATTATTTTATGCAGCTTTTGCACTCTAATACACTTGTCCCCCTGCTGTGCTTACAAAGCATAATGCCATTACTTAACCACAAAGTTCATTGCACAATTACCGCTTTAAGTGCTCGTGTAGGTAGTATTAACGACAATAAATTGGGTGGCTGGTACACCTATCGCGCATCAAAATCAGCACTTAATATGCTATTTAAAACAGCCGCTATTGAGCTTGCTCGTCGTGCTAAAAACACTAAACTAGTCTTATTTCACCCAGGTACCACAGATACTGATCTATCTAAGCCATTTCAAAAAAATGTACCTGCCGATAAACTATTTACCCCTGAGTTTGTTGCCCAACAATTATTCAAATTTACTTACGATAATCCCCAATTAGAACTTAACGGCGAACCTGCCTACCTAGATTGGCAAGGAAACACCATAAAATGGTAAGGAATCAACACATGCATTTTTCCAAAGACCGCATAGCCGCACTTGAAAAACACACACGCACACACTTTATAAATTCGCTGTCAGGATTTAAAAGTGCCAACCTAATTGGCACGCAAGACTTACAAGGTAATACTAATCTAGCCATTGTTAGTTCGGTTATTCATTTGGGCGCACACCCGCCGCTAGTAGGCATGATAATGCGCCCGCACAGTGTACCAAGGCATACATTCGAAAATATTATAGAAACGGGCGTTTATACTATAAACCAAGTAAATAGTGATATTTACCAGCAGGCACACCAAACCTCTGCCCGCTATAGCAAAGACGAGTGCGAGTTTGATGCAACCAACTTGACTAAAGAATACTTAAACGAGTTTAACGCCCCCTTTGTTGCGCAAAGCCGACTAAAATACGCAGTAAAATTTATTGAGAACCAACATTTAGCGGTCAATGGTACCGAATTGGTTATTGGTGAAATAATGGATGTATATGTGGATGAATCAGCACTCCAAAGTGATGGTTTTTTAGATTTACAAGCCATTGATACGGTTGCAGTAACCGGATTAGATAGCTACCACACGGCAAACAAGCTTAATCGCTTACCCTATGCAAAAAAATAACCTCAAGCCTACCGAATTGGTAGGCTAATTTCTTTATTTATTCACACACTGCGCTACTTACCAATCGCAATTAATTTGAAATTAAACTGTTAAACCTACACACTATGCAAAATTTTGTAGGAGAAATGTATGACCACAGTTGGTATTGGTACTCACACACCCGAGCAAGCACTTGCTAGTTTAAGTAATATGACCCACTCAGTAACGCCAATTCAGGCCGATGAGTATTTAGCGCGTATGGCCAAAGCGCAAGCTTATATGCAAGCGAACAACATTGATGCCATTTATTTAAACGCAGGTACCAACCTAACCTATTTTACCGGAATGAAATGGTATGCCAGTGAACGACTTGTTGGCGCTATTTTACCTGCCGTAGGTGATGTGCAATACATTGCTCCACATTTTGAAATTGGCTCTTTAAATGGCTTTAAGGTTATTGATGGCCCCATACACGGCTGGCAAGAGCATGAAAGCCCGTTTAAGCTATTCGTTAAAGTGCTTAAGCAGCTTAATATTAGCGACACCGCTACCGTTGGTATTGATGAGAGCGCACAGTTTTTTATTTTTGATGGTATCAATAAAGCCAGTTCAGGGTTAAAATTAGTTAACGCACAACCTGTCACTGCGCATTGTCGAATGCATAAATCAGCCAATGAATTAGCATTAATGCAATGCGCCATGGATATGACCTTAGCGGTTCATCAGGCTACAGCGAGCATGCTTTATGAAGGTATTAGCACGATAGAAGTCGAAGAGTTTATAAAAAAAGCCCATCAAAAAGTAGGTGCAGCGGGCAATTACTTCTGTATTGTATTGTTTGGCCTGGCCACCTCATTCCCACATGGTGTAAAAGATCCACAAATTTTGAAAAAAGGCGACATGGTACTTATCGATACTGGATGTAAAGTGCACGATTACCTTTCTGATATTACGCGTACTTATGTATTTGGTGAAGCAACCAGCCGCCAACGCCTATTTTGGGATTTTGAAAAAGCGGCACAGTTAGCAGCTTTCAATCAAGCAGCCCTTGGCGAAACCTGTGAATCGGTTGACGAAGCCGCTCGCAGCTACTTAGCAGCACAAGATTTAGGGCCTGAGTATCAAACACCAGGTTGCCCACACCGTACAGGCCATGGTATTGGCTTAGACATTCACGAATGGCCATACCTAGTTGGCGGTGATAAAACCCCGCTTGCCACAGGCATGTGTTTTAGTAACGAACCTATGCTGGTTATTCCAGATGAGTTTGGGGTTAGATTAGAAGATCACTTTTACATGACAGATGACGGCCCGCGCTGGTTTACCCAGCCAAGTTACAGCATTGACGACCCGTTTGGCTTAAACAGCTAATATGTAAAAAGAGCAGCACCTTCGCTGCTCTTTTTGTGTTCAGTGATTGATAATGTAGACTTCATCCCAATATCCATTGTTATTACTAAGCAATCCTTCAAGGATCCCTATGAAAAACTTAAAAATTGATATCGTCTCAGACGTAATGTGCCCATGGTGTATTATCGGTTACAAGAACCTAGAAACCGCATTGACCGAGCTAAAAGAAGAAATGAGTGCGGATATTACATGGCACCCTTTTGAGCTTAATCCAGATATGCCACTTGAAGGACAAGACTTAAACGAGCATTTGCAGCAAAAATACAGCTTAACCGAAGAAGAAAGCGCGCGAAATCGTCAAAATATGGCGGATGCGGGTGAACGAGCTGGCTTTACCTTTAACTTTGACGGTAAACGCATCATGATCAACAGCTTTGATCTACACCGCTTGCTAATGTGGGCTCGTGAAGAAGGCAAGCAAACTGAGTTAAAATTGGCGTTTTTTGAAGCACACTTCACCGATTTAAAATATTTAAATCAAGAAGATGCATTACTAGATGTGGTAGAAAAAGTCGGCCTTAACAAAGACACAGCCCGCGATATTTTACACTCAGATAAATACGTACAAGCGGTTCGCGAAGAGCAAAATAACTTTAAGCAAATGGGTATTACTTCAGTGCCTACTTTTATTATAAATGATAAGTACGCGCTTACCGGTGGGCAACCGAGTGAATCGTTTATTCAAGCACTTAAGCAAATAAGTGAAGAAGAAGCCAAGCAGGAGCAATAATTTTTAGGGTTAGGCTACATTTTGCGGCCTAACCTTATTAATTTTTTAAGTTAAACACCTGCCTGTTGTTTAAATTAAGCCCGTCCTCAACATCACGATAATAGTGCTCATAAAGCGCATTTAACTCGCCGCTATCTGCTAACTTTGTTAAGCCTTGCTCTAATAACTCAATGATTGCTTTGTTATTTTCGTTTGCGTAAAAATAATAGTAATTATCGTATTGCAGCATAATATGAGGCTCAATAACAAAGTTATACTCGGGATGTTTACGTATTTCGGCTTTTATAGCAGTTACTGAACGCGGAAAATAATCGCCAAGTCCTTCATCTAACGCTTTTAACATGCTTTCATAACTCAAATCACCATTAACTGTTAAGCCATTGTTCTTTAATACATAATAATCAGACCAACTTTGCTTTTGTAAGGCTATGAACGGCTTTAGTTGTTCAAGGGTTTTTATATCTGAAAATTCGCCCAACCGGCTTTGTTTAACCATGAGCAAGCGCTTTGAATGCAGCCCATTATAAATAGGATAACTTGTGCGGATTAAATATCTTTGCTCTGCAAGGGAGTTTGGCAAAGTTAACCAAGCTAAATTAACCTGAATCTCGTTTAAGAAAATTGAACTAAATGCCTGTTCCGAGATCCGATCTTTCGACCAAGAACGATTGGATAA